>BAABWY010000002.1:0-300000 GCA_040367435.1 Hyphomicrobiales bacterium 4NK60-0047b
TATTAACGAAGGCCCAACCGACATCACCATCACGGGTGGTTCTGTAAACGAAACAGTCGAATCTGGCGGAACAATCGGCTCAGCCTTTGATCCATCAGCCTCAACGGTTGCAACACTTTCAGCGACTGACGAAGATGCTGGTGAGACATTCACCTACTCCATCACCAATGATCCATCAGGCCATTTTGAAATCGTTGGCAATGAAGTTCGTGTAAAATCTGGTCAAACCATTGATTATGAAACCGCAACGTCTCATGACCTTACAATAGAAGTAACAGACAGTAACGGTGCAACATATTCTGAAACGATTACAATCAACGTAGAAGATTATGAAGGCAGTTACACCGGCGCATCCAATGCAGACACCCACACAGGCACCAGTGAAGAAGACACCGTAAGCACAGGCAACGGCTCAGACACAATCATTGGTAGTGATGGCGCTGATAGCATCGACGGCGGCACTGGCAACGACACAGTCGATTATAGTAATAGCTCTGAAGGCGTAACCGTTAATCTTGAAACTAGCCGGGGTACTGGCGGACAAGCAGAAGGTGATACATACGCCTCTATTGAGAACGTCATTGGTTCAGATCATGATGACTACGTCAAAGGCACCTATAGTGAAGGCACAACTGCAAATCTTGGCGCTGGCGATGATAAGTTTGACAACACGCAAGGTTATTTCGACCAACATGATACTGTATATGCTGAAGCTGGAGACGATATCGTCTACACAGGTGACGGTAACGACACCATAGATGGTGGCACTGGCAACGATGAATTGTATGGCGAAGGCGGTAACGATACTATTCTAGGTGGTGATGGTGATGATCTTATTCGTGGCGGCGTCGGTGACGACACAATCACAGGTGGATCTGGAGACGACACTATCTACGGTGACGACTACAATGGAACTGATAATGATACTGTTATCTACTCAGGAAACTGGTCGGATTACACAATCACCCAATCAGGTAGTTTCTTTACAATAACTGATAATCGCCCGGGTTCTCCGGACGGTACAGACACTGTACATACCAATGTAGAGAATTTCCAATTTGCAGATGCAACTGTACCACAAGCGGATATCTTAAACGATGCTCCAACTGACATTACAGTCTCTGGCGGTAGCATTGAGGAAAACAGCAGCACCGGTACGGTCGTTGCAACCCTAGGCACAACTGATGCAGATAGTTTTATCCCATCTGAAACGGCAACCTATAGCATCACAAATGACCCATCCGGCAATTTTGAAATTGTTGGTAATGAAGTTCGTGTAAAAGCTGGCAGCAGTCTTGATTTTGAATCAGATACAACCCACGACATCACTGTTCAAATAACAGATGTTCACGGCGCAACCTATTCAGAAACAATCACCATAAATATCGATGACGCAGACGAGTTCGACGTAAGCGCCATCACAGACACAGACACTTCAGCAAACACAGTCGCCGAGAACGTATCTGTCGGCACATCAGTTGGCATCACAGCCTTCGCATCAGATGCAGACGGCTCAAACAATGGCGTAACTTACAGCCTATCTGACGACGCAGGCGGACTATTCGCAATCGATCCAAACACTGGCGAAGTAACTGTAGCCGGCAATATCGATTTTGAGACAGCCACAAACCACAATATCGAAGTAACAGCCACATCAGACGACGGCTCAACTTCAACTCAGAACTTCGCCATCAATGTCGATAATATTAACGAGTCTGGCGTCTCAGCCATCTCAGACACAAACACAGATGTAAACGCCGTGGACGAAGACGCCTCAGTTGGCGCCGTTGTCGGCATCACAGCTCTAGCAACAGATGCAGACGGCACCGACACAGTCACATACAGCCTCTCAGATGACGCTGGCGGATTGTTTAGCATAGACGCAAACACCGGCGTTGTAACAGTAGCTTCCGGCCTCGACGCTGAGACAGCAACAAGTCACAACATCGAAGTCACAGCAACAAGCACCGACGGCTCAACAACAACAGAGACCTTCTCAATCGGCGTCAACGACGTCAACGAGACAAGCATCAGCGCAATCTCAGACACAGACGGCTCTGCAAACTCAGTTTCTGAGAGTGCAACTGTCGGCACTGCCGTTGGCATCACAGCTTTAGCAACAGATGCTGACGTCACAGACACAGTCTCATACTCGCTGTCTTCAAACCCAGGTGGCTTCTTCTCAATCGATGCAAACACCGGTGAAGTCACAGTAGCTTCAGGCCTCGACTTTGAGACAAATGAAGACCACACAATCGAAGTAACTGCAACCTCAACTGACGGCACAACATCAACTCAAAGCTTCACTATAGATGTTACAGATGAGAACGAAGCTCCAACAGACATTCAATTCGAAACAACAGGCATCCGAGAAGATGCAAACCGAAATGACGGCATAGGCGAAATTGAATTAAATGTCATAGATCCTGATGGCGATACGAACTTCACATTCACCGTTTCTGACAGTCGCTTTGAAGTGTACGAAGATGGAGGAAGTTATTTCCTACAAGTCAAAGATGGAGTTTCTCTCGATCATGAAACTGAAAGCTCAATTGATCTTACAGTAACAGCAACAGATCAAGGCGGGTTATCCTATAGTGAAGATGTCACTCTAGATGTAACTGATGTAAACGAAGCACCTGTTGCACAAACAGTTGACTTGGGTGCAACAAACGAAGACACCGGCATTGTCATCACACAAGCTCAGCTTCTAGCGAACAGTTCAGATGTTGACGCAGGAGCTACCTTAAGCGTAACTGATCTCACAATACAAGACAATGCACATGGCTCATTAACTGACAATGGCAATGGTACATGGACATTCAACCCAACTGGCGACTTGTCAGTTGATGATGTAACTTTCAACTTCACAGTTTCTGACGGAACACTAACAGATAGCAGCACAGCCACACTAGATGTAACAGCTGTTGCTGATACGCCTACGTTAGATCTCTCAACAACAAGTCAAGATATCATCACAGGCTCAACAACAATCTCAAGCGGTTTTGAAGGTGATGTAGCCTCAATTGGCGCAACAGGAAATAACGGCTTCGTTGGTAGCATCGGAGGCTGGAACACAGATTCAGACGCTATAGAAGTTAAAACAGAAACACTCGGTGATGGTTCAACAAACCAATTCATCGAATTAAACGATGATGCTCTCGATTTCTATGAAGATGCTAGCAATATTTATCAAAACATAGAGACTACAGACGGAGGCACTTACACGGTTGATTTCAACTTTGCTCCTCGCCCTGGCTATGATGGCACAATCAACAACATTGAAGTCCTCATAGATGGTGTTGTTGTCAAAACCATCTCTGCCGATGGTACATCAGATAGTTCAATTAACTGGCAATCAGATTCAATCACCTTCACAGGCGACGGCACTCCTGCCCGCATTGAATTCCGCGAAGCTGGCGTTGATCAAAATTATGGCCGCGGCATGTACATGGACAACATCTCCATCACTGAGGACTTACCCGAAGGTCATGCCAATGGCATGGAAAACACGGCAATTGCTCTTCCAGATATCACAGCAGCAACAACAGATGCTGATGGCTCTGAAACACTTGCCCTTACCATCACAAGCATTCCTGAAGGCGCGGTGTTAACAGATGGCACAAACACCTTCACAGCCACAGCCGGTGACACAGATGTTGATGTTACAAGCTGGCAACTAGACAGCATTACAATGACACCGCCAGAAGAATTCTCTGGTGATATCACATTAACCGTCAACGCCACAGCAACTGATGGCAGCAGCCAAAACACAACCAGCAGTGATATCAGCATCACTGTCCATGATGACGACGACACATTCACTGGCACCGCAACTGAAGACCTCTATAATGGCGGCGCAGGTGACGACACCATCAACGGCAATGACGGAAATGATTGGCTCCTAGGCGGCGAAGGCGATGACACCATCAATGGTGGCAATGGTGATGACGTTATGGCCGGCGGTGCTGGCGATGATGAAATCAATGGCGGCAGCGGCGCTGATACAGTCACATTCAGCGGCAACCTTGCGGATTATAGCATCGCTCAATCACCTGACGGTAGCTACCTCATCTCTGATTTGCGCACAGGCTCGCCAGATGGCACTGACCTTGTCTCAAACGTAGAATCATTCCAGTTCGCAGATCAAACAGTCGTGGTTGGAGATCTCACCCCAACGACTACATTTGACCTCAACCAATTCCGTACAGCTGGTGAAGGAATTATCGCCTTCGATGATCGCTCAGCCGAATTAACAGATCAAATCATTACAGGCTCAGATAGTAATGAATTACTCGTCGGCGGCGCTGGCAATGACACAATTACCGCAGGCGGCGGTGATGACGATGCTGCAGGCAAAAATGGTAAAGACAGCATTTCCGGCGGTGATGGAGATGACATCATCCTTGGCGGCAATGGTAACGACATATTATCCGGTGATGCCGGTAATGACGCTATCGACGGCGGCAAAGGCACAGGTGACACAGCTGAATATTCAGGTAACATCACAGATTACACAGTGACACAAAAAGATGATGGGTCATTAGAAATACAAGACGATCGCCCAGGCTCGCCTGATGGTACAGACGTTGTCACTAATGTAGAAAACTTCCAATTTGCAGACATTACAGTGACAGCCGAAGAACTCGTTGCAGATGATTTTGATGTCTCAGAAATTTCAGATTCAAACGGCTCATCAAATACAGTTACTGAAAACGCAAGCATTGGAACATCTGTCGGCATCACAGCACTGGCAACCGACAATGATGCATCTGATAACGTCACTTACTCTTTAAGTAATGACGCAGGTGGATTGTTCACAATCGACGCAAACACCGGTGAAGTAACAACAGCTGGTGATATAGATTATGAAACAGCAACATCACATACTATTGAAGTTACAGCCTCAAGTTCTGACGGTTCAACATCAACACAAAACTACACCATCAATGTTGAAGATGTAGCTGGACAAACCATCACAGGCACAGACACCACTTCAACAGGTGGTGACACAGGCTCGATCAACACATCAAACTACTCTGATACAAGCTCTGGCTATACAGTATCTGCTAAAAATGTTGTTGGAGGAGCGCTGACAACAGCGTCTGCAGCAAACATCGCAACTTCAGGCGGACTTGGCGCCAATGGCACGATCTCAGATTCAGACAGCGGCCAGGCCAGTCAGCTAGGTTATGATAAAGCCTCGGGCCTTTCTGAGGAACTTATCGTTGATTTTGATAATGACGTCGACAGCGCAAACTTCAGTTTCGCTAATCTTTATAGCAATGACTTTGGTGAAGTTGGCCACTGGGCAGTCTATGACAATGGAACATTGGTTGCTGAAGGAGACTTCACAGAAAGCACACCTAGCTCAGGCTCAGGTACTATCTCGATCAACCCAGATGCAAGTTTCGATCAACTAGTAATTACTGGTAAATTACAAACAGACGGAACAGATGGATCTGATTTTGTAGTTACAGATATTTCTTACAATGAAGTTGAAACCATCACTGGCGGCAACGACACACTAACAGGCACAGCCGAAGACGATAAAATCTCTGGTCTTACTGGAGACGATGTTCTCACTGGTGGTGACGGAAACGACACGATCTATGGTGGTTCGTCAGAAGGGGGAGCAACGACATCCAACGTTGCAATCACCAACGCGAGCTTTGAAAACGCAAGCCTTGCAGATGGCAGCAGCACTGGAGATTTAGGTGGCTGGACAGACGTCAATGGTTTTGGAGAAACATCCGTTTGGGATCCAACTAGCTCAAGCTTCACAACAACTCCAGACGGGGAGAATATTCTTACAATACAAGAAGATAACCATGTGAGACAAACGTTAAGTGAAAGCTTCGATTCAGACAGTGATTACGAACTAAGCTTTAGCGTTGGTAATCCAATGTCAACAGGCACTGGAGACAGTTGGTCAGTCAACATCTATTCAGGCAACACACTTATTGGTTCTGCAAACGGCACTGAGCCCGCAGCAAACGCCTGGCAAGATGTAACCATTTCAATTGATGGTGATGCTTATGCAGCAGCTGATGGCGGTGCCCTACGAATTGATATTCAAAACACTGAAACCTACACAGGTTCTGGAGATTCTATCGCTTTTGATAATTTCGAACTCACCAAAACTGGCGAAATTGACGACGGCGCTGACACTCTCAATGGAGGTGCCGGTAATGATACTTTAAATGGTGGCTCAGGAAACGACATTTTAAATGGCGGCGCTGGACAAGATGAACTAATCGGTGGTACGGGTGCAGACACACTTGACGGCGGCTCAGGTTATGACTGGGTTCAATATTATAACAGTGATGATGCTGTTTATGTTGATCTTTCCGACAATAGCGCTGAAGTTGGCGGCCATGCTCAAGGAGACGTTATCTCTAATGTAGAACAAATTGATGGTTCAAACCTAAATGGTGATGTTCTAACAGCAGATGACAGCGGCATGCAGTTAAAAGGCTGGGGTGGCAACGACACACTAAACGGGGGTGATGGCAATGACACCCTTGTAGGAGGCAAAGGCAATGACGTCCTGACAGGGAATGATGGCTCAGATCTATTCATCTTCCAAGAAGGTGATGGAGCTGACACAATTTACGGTGGCGCAGGCGGCGGCTGGACTGATACCATTGAGCTTCAAGACGCCATGGGCGGGTCTGACCTCGGCACTTACGGAACTGATTGGACAGTAACATTAACCGAAGGCTCAATTGAAGAAACCAATTCGGACAACCTCCTCTTCTCAGATGATGCAGATGGAACCATCAACCTTCAAGATGGTAGCTCAATTGACTTTACAGACATCGAGCGCATCGACTGGTAATTGAAGAAATAAATACATATGAATGAAAAAGCCCTGAACGTTTTCAGGGCTTTTTCTTTTTAAAGCGCTAGATAAAGCGCACAATTAGTTTAGACACCAGCATTCCAATGATGAGAGCTATAAAAAAGATCAGCGCACTCAAACCACCAAATGTTAAACTCGCCAGTGCAGGCCCGGGACAGAGCCCAATTAAGCCCCAGCCAACACCAAATAAAATAGGCCCAACAATTAACCGGCCATCTATCTCCGACTTTAAAGACCTTTGAAATTCACCGGAAATAAAAGGACGCTCCATCCGCCAAACAAGTCGATAGCCTATATATGTCGTCACAACAGCCCCAAGCATCACAAAAATCAAACTCGGATCAAAAGAACCTGTTATATCGAGAAAGTTCATAACCTTAGCAGGGTTGCTCATGCCAGAAAGTACCAAGCCATACCCAAAAATCAAACCCGCAATTAAAGAAATTAGTGTTTGCATGGATCTCTCCCCCCTATATCACATGACGCATGACATAAACCGTCACAATCGCACTTAGCATAAACAAAGCTGTTGCAAAAAATGAGCGCTTAGAAAGCCGCGCCATCCCGCAAACACCATGTCCAGAAGTGCATCCACTTCCAAGGACAGTGCCAAGGCCAACAAGCAATCCCCCCACAATCAAAATCACTACATCTGATGAAACATGATACTCAGGGGTAATCCCCGTCGCTTTGCGGAATATGAAGGGCGACAAAATTACACCAACAACAAAAGCCAAACGCCATAAATTGGTGAAAGGGGCAAATGAAAACAAACCACCCAAAATACCTGAGACCCCAGTGATACGTCCGCTACTCGCCATCATCAAAATGGCTGATAACCCGATTAAGATCCCTCCCATCAAGGACATTATCGGTGTAAATTCTGTTTCCATAAACTTTATCCAATTCCAGTTTGAGTAAATAAGGTGAGCAAAAAAGCTTCATCAATTTTATTTTGATTTTTATATATATGCGTAAGAGCGAATGTTAAAGGGCACAATCGATCAAAAAATTGTAATCACCACAAACAATCTTATTCATATACCACAAAAGATAAAACTAGAGAGAAGGTCAAACATTTGCTAAAAATCAGCGACTGAGTCGAAGCAAACCAAAAATTGAAAACACCCCTATGAAATGGACCCCACAACAAGACGCCGCTTTAAAAGCCGTAGACGAATGGCTCGAATTTGGAAGCGCTCCGGTATTTCGCCTCTTTGGCTATGCAGGAACAGGCAAAACAACTTTAGCCACCTACATTGCAGAGCATGTTGACGGAAAAGTTCTTTTTGCCGCCTTTACCGGCAAAGCCGCCCTTGTCATGCGTGACAAAGGCTGTGCAGGCGCCTCCACAATTCACAGTCTTATTTATCGCCCTGGCGAAGGCAACTCAGAAAACCCAGATTTTTTTATGAACCGCGATAGCCCGGTAAAAAAAGCAGATCTCGTCATCATTGATGAATGTTCCATGGTCGATGAAGAATTAGGCCGGGACCTTCTCTCATTCGGCACAAAAGTTCTTGTCCTTGGCGACCCAGCGCAATTACCTCCCGTAAAAGGCGCCGGTTACTTCACAGAGCATGAACCAGATTATTTGCTAACCGAAGTCCACAGACAAGCAAGAGATAACCCCATAATCTCACTATCCATGGATGTAAGAGAAGGCAACTCTCTAGAATATGGGCGCTATGGTGAAAGCCGCATCATCACAAAAGATGATTTAGACACAAATGAAGTAGTTGAAGCAGATCAAATCCTAGTTGGCATCAATAAGACAAGACGAAGTTTTAATCAAAGAATGCGCCAACTCAAAGATTTTGAAGGTGACCTCCCAAATGTGGATGAGCGTCTTATTTGCTTGCGAAACAACAAGTCGAAGGGACTTTTAAACGGCAGCCTATGGGATGTCACTAAAGTTTCAAACGATGTTAAAGGGCGACTAAACATGCGCATTAGCCCTGAATCTGAACTAATGAATGCTAAAAATATCAGAGTAAAAGTTTGGAGACATTTCTTTGAAGGCCGTGAACAAGAGCTAACCTGGACACAAAGACGAAATCTAGATGAGTTTGATTATGGTTATGTTCTTACAACCCATAAATCACAAGGCTCACAATGGGATAATATTGTTCTCTTTGATGAAAGCTGGGCCTTTAGAGAAAACGCCCGTCAATGGCTTTATACGGCAATCACGAGAGCCGCAGAACAGATCACAATTGTTCGATAGGAAAATAGAATCAAAAAAGGCCCTAGCAAGGGCCCAAAAATCAGAAATAAAGATCAGAACGAGGGTCAGAAAGAACGTAAAAACCAACCCCCTTGAATCAGGTTTAGATTAAAACAAGTCACGTCTCCTGTTTCTTTAAAGTTTTAGTAAACCCATACTGGAATATATTCACCAAACAATCACAATGTTTCTCAAGATCAAGCTCCGAAACTTCCGCATCTTCTGATAGCAAAGCCCCTTCCCAAATAAAGTGCGTTGTAATCATTCCAAACAAAAGAGACGCACATTCTTTCGGATTGTGTAATGTAAGGTTTCCGGTTTCTGCTACTTCCAATAAAAAACGTTCAATGCCTTTTAAAAATTTATCTGGCCCCTTCGCAAACAATTCTGCAGAAAAATCTGATTGAGAATAAAGCCCACAAAGTAACAAGCGAATGAACTGCCGAACCTTTGGATCAGTAAACGTCTTTGTAAGCATAAAAACAAAAGATTTAAACTTCTCTCCGTCCAAACCATCTTCACCAGACAAATCATCCAGTTGCTCTAGTAACGTTCCTATTATGATATCAATACGACGAAATATTTCTTCATTCACGGCCTGCTGCAGACCATCCTTATCATTAAAAAAATCATAGATGGCCCCTTTAGATCCACCAGATATTTTAATGATTTTATCAAGGTTTAAATCTCGGTCCCGCCCAAAAACCAGAATAGCAGCTTCAACAATCTGTTCTTTCCGTCGAAGCTGTTTTTTCGTTAACTCTTTATGTTCATGCATCCATGGACCTCCATTCTATATCCGGTCAACCCAGACATACAAATTCAACCTAAAGCTACATCGCACATAACGAATATTCAAAGTTACAACATAGCTTAAAACAGCAAAATGAAAGAGAAAACAATAATTAACTAAGTAAAGTAATAAAAATCCCTTAAAACTAAGAATATTCAATATAAATTTCAATGCAGCCTATTGTTATCACTATAGTACAAATACTACCCGAGATTGCATTTTTTAAAATCTGTAGTTAACAAAAACAAACTCCGTTAACCCCATAAAAAATCAGTAAAACGAAAAATTTTTAAATAATAAATTAGGCAGTACCCCCCCTAAACTTTAATTTATATTCACAAAATTGCCTTAAGAGTAAAAGAAGGAAAAGCAACCTTGGATTGCATTTAAGTTAAATAACTCAGGACACCTATTTAAGCCAGAGCTATACATGCCACACTCACTATATACAGATATGAAATGCACATTTTAATTCAAGCATGAACTAACAAACAATCAAAATGATCGCAGGCAAGCAGATGAATGATTATAGTAGCGAAAAAGAAGAAGCCCATATTCAACTGCTTCACGTCACCAACAATGATGAACAAAAATTACATTATTTAATAAATAAATTATGGTTCTTTTATTCACTCAAACATGTCTCAACCCAAGACCAAGAAGCCGAGCTACTAGGAAAACTAAGTGCAGAAAAACCCGAAAATTTATTTGATATAATTATCGCAGATTTCAGGCCTAGCTCACCGTTTAAACAAGAGAATAAAGAACTACTCTTCAATCGATTAAAAGAACATCAGCGTCCTCTAATTTCAATTAGCAGTGATAATGAATATGTCTGTGATGATCACAATCCTAACTGGCTTCATATCACCCTACCACTTCAGCAAATTAATAAATATGCACCAGAGATAAAAGATTCTATCGCCAATTTTTGGTTCTGCCTGCCGAAAAAATGATCTTACAATCAAAGAAAATCAGCTAGCTCATCAATGCGTGAAAAATACTAGCACCTTTTATCTTTGGAGCTAGACCTAAAAAATACGGTACGCGCTCTCATTTAAGAACAATTAAAATTGACCCAATTTTCGATAATACTGAAATGTTCCATATAAAGCGTCTGGCTGGTCATAATCACCAGAAATACCGGCAGAAAAAGTAAACTCCCCAATACTTGTTTTATGGCGAGAAAAAGCACCCAATCGCAAAGCGTCAAATTCTTTATTTCCAAAAACCCCTGCTTCCACCCCAACATCAAGCGCCCCTATAAAAGGAATATCAGCCAAAAGCGGCAGACCATAACGACTATGCGCTACATAATACTCGCTACCAGTTGAATAAGAACCATAAGAAGAAAGCCAGTGACCGGACGAAAACTCATACCAACCCTCAAGTAAAAATTTGGCTCCATATTCAGAGCCCTCTAAACTGTTTTGAGGGTCCCTAGGGTCAATATGATTTGTCTCAGAAATCACCCCTCCGTAGGCTTTTAAAATCACCTTTCTTAAACGAAACTCATACCCAACCATAGCCTCGTAGAATTCAGATTCCCCTTTAAACAAAACATCAACATAACTATCACCAATCTTCTTCGAAGACGTGTAGCTATAATAACCGCGGCCATAAACCGCCCTTAATTTCAAATTCGGTAAATTAAATCGAGATCCAAAAGCCTCCATAACAGCCCCAGAATAAAAACCAATCTGGTTCTCAGTCGCATCAACACCAGAAAACTGCTCTAAGCGCAAAGAAGACAATGCTGAATAATAAGGAGAAAATGGTTTTGTTTCACTTGCGCTCGGCCCCTTAAGCCTCTCTGTTGAAACAACCAGATCTTTAAACGGCTCGGAAGCTTGAGGAATAATCTCTTCAGCAAATAAAGGAGTAATATGAGCAGGAAAACAAACAAGAATTAGTGAAATGCAAAAGACAATAAAATGCTTATCCAGCGCCGTTAAAAACGCACGTAAAAGCGATTTTTTGCCTTTGTTATTACCCCACACAAGCATGCCCCTAAAAACCAACTGAAATTTCAGTTTACTGAACATCAGCGTACATACTAGGTGGTACTATACAAATCAGGCTCAGAGGCAGCAAGAAATATAATTAACAAAAAGTTAACAAAGCAAGAACAAATCTTATAAACACAAGGAATCAATAGTTATTTTTTTTAGGGGGATTAAGTAAAACTCGGTCATTTACTGCCGGACCCAAACAATACGAAACATCCATTCAATATCTTTAAGGTCAATAAATTGATCAGGCTCACTTGTTTGCAATGGGGCCAGTTCAATCCTTTTAGCTGTTTTTCTAATCAATTGTTTCGCGATAACCTCTCCATCAATAAGCTTAACCACAACCCGATCACCACGCCTCACTTCAGCTTGTGGACTTACAATCAAAATGTCCCCAGCCCAGTAAACAGGCTCATAGTCATCAACAACCACTTCTAGTGCAAAAATATGATCGTCACTCACTTCAGGAAAGATAATTTCATCCCATTCGTCAGAAATGGGTTGCCCCTGGCCATTAAAATAATCAGGGCTACCAGCAAGGTCCATATCAAGCAAAGGAATTGACCGACCAAATAATTCAGATTGAGGGTTTGCATCCATCATAAGCTTTACAAACTCTTCAAAATTCGCTCCAGTGGCTTCCAAAACTTTCGCAATACTTTCAGTATTTGGCCAACGCTCACGCCCACTTGCAGTAAATCGCTTAGATTTGTTAAAAGTAGTTGCATCAAGCCCAGCCGCACGAGCCAATCCAGAAGGAGAAAGTGCATAACGTTCCGCGATACCATCAATAGCAGCCCAGATTGTTTGGTGTGTAATCATCAATAGCCTCTTCTCTTGGAGATAGGTTTATATACCTAGAAAAAGGTATTTATCCCTCAATATAACAAAAAATAGTGATTACACAATTAAGATTCGAAATAAATAGACAAAAATTCCTATGATTAACAAGTAATAACGCCCAGGATTAAGCTAAAAATGGATAAAAATAGAAAATGACAAAGATTTACAAAATTATGGACAAAACAACTTGGAATAATGCCAAAGAAATTGGAGAGTTCAAAGGTTCCGAGCATGACCAAAGAGATGGCTTCATACATTTCTCAACAGAGGAACAATTAGCCGGAACTTTAGCAAAACATTACAAAGGTCAAAACGACCTATTATTATTGGCTTTTTCTGCAAGCGATTTTGGTGAAAATTTAAAATGGGAGCCCTCAAGAGGTGGTTCCCTATTCCCTCATCTCTATACCCCATTGCCAACCACCTATGTTTTGTGGGAAAAGCCATTAGAAATTACTGATGATGGCACTCATATCATTCCAAAAATATAAATCAGCTTACCTAATAAAGAGCCGCACTAACGGGAGAGAATAGTGGTTAACTTATACAAATTAGCGCAACCGGCAATCTTCAAAATAGATCCTGAAAAAGCGCATGAGTTAACAATAAAAGCTCTAAAAACAGGACTGGCCTTTGACAGATGCAAACATCGAGACAAAAGATTAGAACAATATTTATGGGGTCTAAACATATCCAATCCACTTGGTATGGCCCCAGGATTTGACAAAAACGCTGAAGTTGCCAATGAGCTAATTGATTTAGGCTTTGGGTTTGTTGAAGTCGGCACTCTCACTCCCAAACCTCAAACAGGCAACCCCAAACCTCGAATTTTCAGATTGCAAAAAGATCATGCAGTGATCAATCGCCTTGGCTTTAACAATGAAGGCCAAGACGCCGCCCTCCTCAAGCTCCAGGGTAGAAAAATGAACGGCATCATTGGCGTAAATATCGGTGCCAATAAAGAAAGTAACAATCGAATTGAAGATTACTTAAAAGGCTTTCACACTTTCCAAGGTGTCGCTGATTATTTTACCATCAATATCTCATCGCCAAACACACCAGGACTTCGCGACCTACAAAGCCCCCAAGCCCTAGACGAACTGTTAGGCGGTCTCATGCAAGCACGTACAAACATCATTGATCATGGTGGAAAGATGCGCCCAATTTTTGTAAAAATCGCCCCGGATATAGAAGATAAAGACCTGGAACCGATCATCTATAAATTACTCGATCATAAAATAGATGCGGTTATTATCTCAAACACAACCCTCTCAAGAACAGGCCTAAAAGAACAAAACTTAAAAAACGAAGCAGGTGGTCTGTCAGGTCGGCCCTTATTCAAAAAATCAACCCGTATGCTAGCCAGAGCTCACCTCATCTCGGAAGGGGCTTTACCAATAATCGGCGTCGGCGGCATTGAGGATGCAGAAACCGCATGGCAAAAACTTGAAGCAGGTGCCAATCTTATTCAACTCTACAGCGGGATGATCTACCAAGGCCCTGCCATAATAGGCAATATTCTAAAAGGTCTCAGTCAAAGGCTGGATAAAGAAAACCTTCATTCATTAGCAAGCATTCGCGGCCGCACAGCCGACCAATGGGCTAATAGCAAGCCAGAGCAAATAATCCATTGAATTTTAATAATAAAAAACAAAAACAACCATAAAAATTGCAAGTTGATAACAGCAAACATTAAATTATTCAGCCCACCTTTTCTAAAGAGAAATTTTCGAGTAAACTAATCGTCATTCATTTATTTATGCTACACAAAATTACAAAAACGTGACGCATCCATATCATCCATTTTCTTGAAATATTGTTACGCATTGAATCAAACAGAATAACATGAGAGTTTACCAACTCAATACGCCAGAACGTTAAGCCAAAAACACCGAAGTAAATAGTGGAACGACGGAGCCCATTATGCCTAAATCAGCATCAAAAAATCTTCTTCTCCAAATAAGAGACTACAACCTATTAAAGACCTTCTTGTTACCACTTTTACTAACCGGTCTGATCATTACATCAACCACGATTTCAGCCAAAGCGGTACAGAAAAGAGTTGCCCTCGTCATGGGTATCTCAAATTACAACCACGCAAGCCAACTCCCTAACCCTGTGCAAGACGCCACTAAATTAGCCTCTGTCCTAAGTAGTCTTGGCTTTGACGTAACGCTCCGTACAAATTTAGGCATAAATGACATGCGCTCTGAAGTCCGCAATTTTGCCAATAAAGCAGACACCGCCGAAGTCGCATTGGTTTACTTTGCTGGACATGGGATCGAAATGTCTGGTAAAAACTATCTAATACCAAATGACGCTGAATTGCGCAGGGATAGAGATTTAGAGCATGAAGCCTTAACTCTAAACTTGGTCTCTAACGCTATAGAAGGGGCTAAACGTCTTCGCATCATCATGTTAGATGCGTGTCGTAACAACCCATTTTCAGCACAAATGAAATTATCAAGCAACAGAACACGCAGCGTCTCACGCGGCCTCGCAGCAGTGGAACCCGTTGGCGACAGTCTTATTGTGTACGCATCTAAACACGGAACAGTTGCTGAAGACGGTGAAGGCAGCAACAGTCCCTTTGCTGAAGCACTTGTGAAAACTCTCCCCACCCCAGGCCTTGAAATCAGCCTCATGTTTCGCAGGGTGAGAGACCAAGTTATGAAAGCAACAAACAGACGCCAACAACCCTTTGTTTATGGCTCTATTAGTGGCAAGGAATTTTATTTCAAACAATCAATTAAAATTGAAAACAAAGTCATCATTAACAACAACTCGCCGCAAATAACATCAGCCTGTAGCATCTGGCCACAAATCGCAACAACAGCGACCAAAGCTCAGGTAGCAGCGTTCTTATCAGAATGTCATGACGGTATTTTCTACCGTTTGGCTAAAGCCCGCCTCAAAGAACTAAAGGGCAGTGCAGTCGCAACATTAACCACGCCTAAAGTAGATCTATCAACTCCCAAAAAATCACACGAACCAGCTGACGATCTTTATCGCCGCGCCAAAAACTATCAAAACGGCACAGGCGGATTTAAAAAAGATATGAAAAAGGCATTATCAATTTATTTGCAAGCTGCAAATAAAGGACATGCAAAGTCGATGACCGATGTTGGCTGGATGAACGAAAATGGTTTTGGCACACCGCGCAATTATCACGTTGCCCTAGAGTGGTATCAAAAAGCGGCTGACAAAGGTGAAAGCATGGCCATGAATAATCTTGGCTGGATGTACACTAACGGTACAGCCGTTGAAAAGAACTACACAAAAGCCATCCACTATTACAAAAAGGCCATTGCCCTTGGTGAACCACTTTCAATGACCAATCTTGGCTGGATGTATGAAACAGGCAAAGGCGTTTCAACCAATTATTACGAAGCCTTTAAATATTATAAACAAGCAGCTGACGCAGGCGACCTTCAAGGCCTCCATAACACGGGCTGGATGTATGCAGCAGGGCGCGGCACAAAACAAAATTATAAGAAAGGTGCCGAGGCCGTTTTTAAAGCCATAAGAAAGGGAAATAAATTCTCAAAAGATCAAATGATCGGCAATCATACAGTTTGGCCAATTGGCTTTAGAAAAGAATTGCAAAAAATTCTAAAGAATTATGGCTACTACAGTGGGGCAGCTGACGGAAACTATGGCCCAGGAACTGTAAAAGCCGTTCGTAGAGCCGCCGGCGAGTAATATGACTAGCAAACTAGCAAGTAAGTTTGAAAACGCAAAAATCCTAAGCCCTCACAACAATTTTGAGGGCTTTTTTTTGCGTATTTTTTAAAAATCTACCCCCACCACTCACCTTTAGATGATAATTGCCCCATTGCATCTATTGAAAATACGTGCGATCAAGCCACATTATTGAATATACTAGGCCGTAAACTCATAACTTAACTGCTTTTGGCAAGAGCCAATTTGGTGGTGTATTAGGAGTGAAATCGCAGGAAATATGGTTTATTTTCAAGGTTTTGCGGCCTAGATTAAACCCGGCCAGAAAATAAAAGCTCAACCCTCCCAAAAGAGAAACAAAATGACCGTACAAATTTATCACAATCCGCGCTGCTCAAAATCAAAACAAGCTCTGTCTTATTTAGAGAAAAAAGGTATCTCTCCAGAAATCATCCTCTATTTAGAAACCCCGCCAACCGCTGATGAACTAGGATTAACCCTGTTAAAATTAGATTTAAACCCTCGCGATATCATGCGCACAAACGAAAAGCTTTACAAAGAACTTGAGCTACACGACCCATCTCTTTCAGATGAAGCATTAATCACAGTGCTATGCGCTCATCCAATTCTAATCGAGCGCCCGATTGTTATAAATGGCGACCATGCTAAACTTGCACGCCCTGCTGATTTAATAGAAGAAATTTTATAAATTGATAGAAGTTTAAGAGGGTAAGCTCCAAACAAGTAAAGCTTACCCTCCATCAAACTCAATGAGGAGTGGGCCTGGTTTTAAGTAAACTTGGATGTAAGCGAGTATTTAAAAATACTCTAATCCTTCTTAGATTCCTCTCTTCCATTTGGTTTCATAGTTGCAAACAAACGCAACACCAACCAAATAGGAAAAACAATAACAGCCCCCAGTAAAAAATAATCACCAATCCAAATAAACGCATCAAAGCCTAAATCATACGCATAACGAATAAGCTCGCGAAGCTTATGCACCAAGGCAAAAGCATCTAAATTGAAAGCGGCTAAAACAACCCCCAATACCAGCGAGATAAGCGCAAGACGCAAAATCACATATAAGACGGGCCCGCCAAAAAACTTTTCCATAAATCCAACTTTCATAGTTTAAACTAAGCGATAATTCTAAACCAAAGTAATAATTAAGATAAATACCAAAATCGGCCTCTTTACCCCACATCAAATCACACAAAGCAGCTAATTACAGCCCCCATCCATTTCATATGTGCAAAAACACAGAATAAACAAAAGGATTAATTTCTGTTAACCTTTTCATAAACCGAATCATTTGAGCATAGTGTAAGCAACATAGAAAGCCAATTTGGCCCCCACATTTTTAGCAAGATTAAAATGAGAACTTTAAGCAAGCTGAAATCGGTCAATTATTACAAAACCAGTTAGATTTTAAGAGCAAAACCAATGGAGACACCCTTACTCCAGCAAGTCATTCATACAGAAGAACATATCCATCTTTGCGGAAAAGACTTTTATGCCCACCCTACCGGCGCCCTCATTTGGCCTGCCGAGGAAACTTTGGTGGTCGCAGACACATATCTAAGAAGCGGTTACGTGCTCAATGCTTTAATGGCTGGCGCAAATAAATCTTTTGCAACAAGCATCATAAAATCAATTGAAGGCTTGATAAGCACCCACAATATCAAGCAAGTGATAGCTCTTGGCCGCGTATTTCGCAGGTTAGACGACACCTATCACCTGGACACCGAGGATTTAACGCGCCTTTATGCAATTCAGAAAAAAGTAGATTGGATCTGGGTCGCAGGCCCCATGGCTCGCCAATTGCCAAATCTTGTAGGCGGCATTAGAGCTGCACATTTCTCACACGCTGATATGCACTTTTGCGCAACCCCAAAGCGATCAGATACAACAAATGAAATCGCAGCCGGCATGTACCCGATGGCACGAACAGAGCCCATAAAGTTCAACCCCATCACAAATGAAGAGCTTGAGGGGGAAGGCACAAAACCATGTTTTGTCTCAAACGGAAATCGGTTACTAATGCCAGCCTTCGGTGGAAAATTAGGCGCGAAAAACATCCTCGGCGATGAGTTTTTACCGCTTTTTGGTTATGACGACCTTCTCATCCAAGTGGTGGACAGCTACAAAACCTACCCCGTCCCCCACCATGCCTTACTTGCTGGCTAACAGCGCGGTTGCTAGTGGGCACCTATAGCGCAGCTAAAAAGCGCGGTTGCTAGTGGGCAACCTAAAGCGCAGCTAAAAAGCACGGTTGCTGAAGAGTAGCCTGAAACATCTCTGAATAATTATGGAAAACTGAAAAATAAGCCCGCCATACAAAGAAGGAGTTCAGCCTACTTCAGGCTAAGTGACATGACGCCAGGGGCGTCCGGCGCGAGTGCCGCCCCTCGGAGGGCCTGCCGCTTTAGCGGCAGAATAGCCGTGAGAGAGAGAAGAAAAACACAAACCTTAGTTACAAACTCTTCCCTTGCATTAACAATGGTACATCCCCATTAACACCGGCCGCTTCTTTTACGAAAAATTCTTTCAAAGGCGGCAACCGATCAACAAGCCGAAGACCAAACCCGCGCAGTTCACGCAGCACTGCCTGATCATTTGAAAACAAGCGCTTTAACCCATCCATGGCTAAAGCAGACGCAACCCCATCAAATCGTCTCCACTGCTGATAACGCTCCAAAGCCACTTTCCCACCAATATCGAGACCAAGGCGTCTTGTTTCAACGATAACCTCAACCAACGCTGCCACATCCCGCAGCCCAAGGTTCATTCCCTGCCCAGCAAGAGGGTGCACGCCATGCGCCGCATCACCAATAAGCACCACACGTTCCGCAATAAATGAGCGAGCAAGCACAAGAGATAAAGGAAAATGTTGACGCGGGCCTGCTAACTCAGCAGTGCCAAGCTTTGGTGAAAACCTTAAATTCACTTCAGCGATAAAGTCTTCATCAGAAAGGGCGCACATGCCGGCTGCTTTGCAACGCTCTTCCGTCCAAACCAAAGACGCCTGATCTCCGGGAAGTGGTAAAATAGCAAATGGACCAGAAGGCAGAAAATGTTGAACAGCTTTGCCATTATGAGGTTGACTTAAATCAACAGTGACAACAATCCCATCTTGATCATAATCTGATGTAATTGTCTTTATCTCGGCCAATGATCTCACCTTAGATCCGCGCCCATCAGCACCAATACATAAAGAGGCAGAAAGAGATACCCCATCATCGAGATGAAGTTGAATATGATCAGGTTTTTGATCAAAAGTTTTTAGCTGACAACCCTCAAACACCTCAAGCGAAGATGCATCTTGCAAAGCTTTGTAAATAGGAGCCGCTAGCGGCTCATGTTCAATGATATAAGCACCAACTTTACCCAGTGCAATTTCGCCACTGAAATTGAGGAACACAGGCCGAAACGGGCTATCGAGATCACTATCAGAAATATCAACTTCCTGAATAGGCTGAGCAAAGGGCTCCATTTCATCCCAAAGCCCAAGAACCTCCAAAATAGCACGCGAACTTTCCGAAAGAGCATAGGCCCGACCAGATGGTTTCTGTTGAGGGTTTTTCTCAAACTCTGAATAATCTTCAAGTGTGAAACGTTCGATCAAGGCTTGGCGAAAGTTTGAGCCAGAGAATTTGTCAAAACATAATGCCCCAACAGCCCCAACAAGTCCCCCGCCAACGGTTACAACATCAAATTTTTGATCACCTTTATTCATATCTTTCAGATAGTCCCTTTTTCTACACAGAAGAAACAATCGATTGCCAAAAGCAATCTCATATCAAACTATAGTACTATTCAAACCCTCAACTTTATGACAATCTCAAACTATCAGCTAAGCGTTTTGCGTCAAGCATCATCAATAAAACCCAAAACAACACCCTTTCTAGGGTTTAGACCCCAAACAATAAAAGCGTAAATATCAAAAAGTGAAAAAAATGACCGACCCGAAAAACCTACTAGAAACAACCCTGAATCTAAAAGAAATCGCCCCATATGAATACAAAGCCCCTTCACATAACCCGGGTTGGAATAGAATTTATGGTGGGCAAGTCATTTCACAAGCTATGCTAGCAGGCTCTCTCACGGTTGAAGACAAACTCTGTCATTCTGTACATGCCTATTTTATGCGCCCCGGCAATCCGGATAAATCTGTTGTCTATAAAGTGAACCCCATTAGAAATGGTCGCAGCTTTGCAACTCGCACCATAGAAGCTTTTCAAGGAGAAGAAGCCATTTTAACCATGTCCGCGTCATATCATAAAGATGAACCGGGCTTTGATCACGCAGATCAAATGGGAAATGCCCCTGACCCGGAAGACCTCCCCTCAATAAAAACCATTTTAGACCATTATGGCGACAAAATACCTGAAACAGTACGCACCTATTTTAAAAGAGATCGCCCCTTTGAACTGCGCCCAACAAATGTAGAAAGATATCTCGATCCAAAACCGGAACAACCAGAACAATCCTTCTGGATACGCGCACTCATGCCGCTAGATGAACGGCCAACTCTACAACAAGCAGCTCTTGCCTACGCAAGTGATTTCACACTTCTAGACACTGCTTTAAAGGCGCACGGGAAATTACTGTTCGACCCTAAAATCATGGTTGCTAGCCTGGACCATGCAATCTGGTTTCACCGCCCCTTCAAAATAAACGAATGGTTGCTTTATAAACAAACATCAAGCAATGCAAACGGTGCTCGCGCCCTTTGTCAGGGACAATTTTTCGATCAAAACGGCACCCTCATTGCTTCAACGGCTCAAGAAGGACTAACACGCCCAATCGACTAAAATAGTCCAAAAACAAGAAAGTATAAAAAATAGGCAATAACATATTTAAGCCTATTTTTTATACATAAGAGTTTGTTAACCTATGCCAAAATAATAAGCAATAAATATATTTTCCTTTATTTTCAATGACTTAAAAAAGATGCCTTTTTTGGCACGCCCCTTGTAACTGTGAAAACTAGTTGCCCAATTATGGCAGCAATTATCTTAGTCCGAAGATAGGGGGATGAAATGAAACTCATCACAGCAATAATCAAACCTCACAAACTAGATACTGTTCGTGAAGCCTTAAGTGCCATTGAGGTTACAGGTCTCACAGTAACTGAGGTTAAAGGTTACGGCCGCCAACGTGGTCAAAGTGAAATTTATCGTGGCGCTGAATACAGCGTTAACTTTGTTCCAAAACTCAAACTAGAAATTGCCGTTGAAGCAGCACGGGTTGAACCAATCATTGAAGCGGTCAAAACAGCTGCTGGTTCTGGCGAAATCGGTGATGGAAAAATCTTCGTAACGTCGCTCGAACAAGCCGTGCGTATCCGCACAGGTGAAACGAACGAAAACGCGCTTTAAAAAATACAGGATAGTAAAATAATGTCACAGGTAAAAAAACTATTAGCTCTGGGGTTAGCTATTGCGACAGTCGCTATAGCTACTCCAGCATTGGCAGAGGAAGCAGCAAAAGCGGCTCCAAAAGCTGATCCAGCATTTCTTTTTAACACTCTTTTATTTCTAATTGGCGGCATCCTCGTTGTATGGATGGCGGCCGGTTTTGCAATGCTGGAAGCCGGCATGGTTCAAACCAAAAACGTTTCCATGCAATGCACTAAAAACATCGCACTTTATGCTATTGCCGGCCTCGTCTTCTGGCTTGTTGGCTACAACGTCATGTATGAAGGTGTTGATGGTGGCTACATCGGCTCATTCCTTCCAAAAGACATTCCTGTCCCAGACAAAGATTCAGGCGACTACGCAACGTCATCTGACTGGTTCTTCCAAATGGCATTCTGTGCAACAGCTGCGTCTATCGTTTCTGGCACATTAGCTGAGCGCATCAAGCTTTGGCCTTTCCTAATTTTCGTAGCAATCCTTTGCGGCATCATCTACCCAATCGTTGGCGCATGGACTTGGGGCGCAGGCTTCTTGAACAAAATGGGTTTCCTAGATTTTGCTGGTTCTTCAATCGTTCACTCAACAGGCGGTTGGGCCGCGCTAGCTGGTGCTCTCATTCTCGGTGCTCGTCGTGCTAAGTTCCATGATGGCATCATCACACCATTACCAGGCTCAAACATGCCGCTAGCTACATTAGGTACATTCATCCTATGGCTCGGTTGGTTCGGCTTTAATGGCGCATCACAACTAGCTTTCGCAACAAATATTGATGCATCTGCAGTTTCAAACATCTTTGTAAATACAAACTTAGCTGCTGCTGCTGGTGTCCTAGTTGCCATCGTCTTATCACAACTTCTATATGGCAAAGTAGACCTAACATTCGCGCTAAACGGCGCACTAGCCGGTCTTGTAGCTATTACAGCAGAACCTCTAACACCATCTCCAACAATGGCAATCGCAATTGGTGCAATTGGTGGTGCAATCGTAGTCTTCACTGTTCCACTTCTTGATAAACTAAGAATTGATGACGTGGTTGGCGCGATCCCTGTTCACCTATTTGCAGGTATCTGGGGCACAATGGCTGTTCCACTAACAAACACTGACGCAAGCTTTGCAACACAGGCAATCGGTGTTGGCGCAATTGGCGCAATGGTGTTCACAGTCAGCCTAGTACTTTGGGTAATCCTGAAGTTCACAATCGGCATTCGCTGCACACCAGAACAAGAGCAAAAAGGTCTCGATATCACAGAAATCGGCCTGGAAGCCTATCCAGAATTCAAATAATACATTTGAATTTATGACACCTCCCAAAACAATGAATATGGGGACCGCAAGGTCCCCATATTTTTTATTCCTCCCTTTTACGCCCACCCTTAAAACACAAACCAACATTTTTAAAAGATGAATAGCGGCCCGATAAACGCAAAATGCAAAAATCACAATATGCACAATATTTATGCATTGCTTATTTTTTACGCCCAATAAATAGGCAAATACAAAAAGCACAAAAAAAGGGCAAATGCCTAATCTATTGATTCAATTGCTTAAATTTAATGCACAGATCTTGGCACGCCCTTTGAAACAGCTACATCCTATTGAAATTATAGAAAAAAATATTTTAAGGGGATTCTGGATAGATGAACAATTTATCAACAGGTGGCGATTTATTCTTCGTCCTAATGGGGGCAATACTTGTTTTTGCCATGCACGCAGGTTTTGCATTCCTGGAAGTAGGAACAGTGCGTCACAAAAATCAGGTCAATGCTTTGGTCAAAATCCTGGTTGATTTTGCCCTTTCAACAATAGCCTATTTTTTCATTGGCTATTTCATTGCCTACGGCACACACTTCCTAGTAGATGCAACAGTCCTATCAGGAACAGCCGAAGGGTCTTCGTTTGAACCACAAGGGCTCACCCTTGTTAAATTTTTCTTCCTGGCAACATTTGCAGCAGCTATCCCAGCCATTATTTCAGGCGGCATCGCTGAACGAGCAAAGTTCTTACCACAATGCCTAGCAACCCTTGCCCTTGTCTCCCTCATCTATCCTTTCTTTGAAGGTATGATCTGGAATGGCAATTTTGGTTTAAACGACTGGATGGAAGCAAACCTAGGCGCTCCATTCCATGACTTTGCTGGCTCAATTGTCGTGCATGGGGTCGGTGGCTGGATTGCCCTAGCAGCAGTTATCTTGCTTGGCGCCAGAGAAGGCCGCTATTCAAAAACTGGCCAAACAATCGGCATCCCACCTTCATCTATCCCATGGTTAGCACTTGGTTCTTGGCTTCTGTGCGTAGGCTGGTTTGGCTTTAACGTGATGACCGCTGGTTCATTAAAAGCGGCTTCCGGTCTCGTTGCTATGAACTCTCTCATGGCTATGGTTGGCGGCATCATCGCTGCATTACTAGCTGGCCGCAATGACCCTGGCTTCGTACATAATGGCGCACTTGCAGGTCTCGTTGCTGTTTGTGCTGGTTCAGACATCATGCACCCGGTAGGTAGCCTCGTCACAGGTGCCGTAGCTGGTGGGCTATTTGTCATCATGTTTGGATATTGCCAAAACAAATTAAAAATCGACGACGTCCTCGGCGTTTGGCCTCTTCACGGCCTATGCGGTCTTTGGGGCGGTATCGCAGCTGGTATCTTCGGCTTAACCTCTCTTGGCGGCCTTGGCGGCGTGACATTCTTGAGCCAACTATTTGGAAGCTTACTTGGTTGTGCCTACGCATTCATTGCTGGCTTAATTGTTTATGGCATCTTAAAAGCCGTAACGGGCATTCGCCTCACCAAAGAAGAAGAAATCAAAGGTGCTGACTTAGCTATTCATAAAATCAGCGCAAACCCAGAACAAGAATTTGTTGGTGGTCGCTAATCGGACCAACAATCAAAAAACAAAAAAGCCATCTGAAAATTTCAGATGGCTTTTTTCTTATTTAATTACAAATTAAGACATCCATCAAGTTTCCGGCCCATCTAACCTCGGTGCCCAATCTTCCACATTACCTTTTGTTAATCTCCGCTCCGCCAATCTCCGCCAATTAGGAGCTAAAAAAGGCAAATCTTGCAACTCACTCAATGCTGCAAAATTTTTTACATCGACATAAAGCAAATTCGTCACACGCCCTAAAGTCCATTCCGGCGCCAGCCGCTCTTTTAAACACAAACAGTCTCCAGCACCAACCACCCCCTCCTTAAGCACACGGTAATACCATCCTGTGCGCCCCGTTTTCTGCACTTGCCTCGCCATCAAAGAAACACCAAAACGTTCATTCAATTTCCAGCAGGGTTGCCGCCCTTGAGAAATTTGAACAACACCGGTTCCTAATTGAAATATATCACCAAGACACACCTCTTTTTCAGTTAAACCAACCGTAGAAATGTTCTCACCAAAAGCACCAGCCTTTTTCAAAGGTGGCCCACAATAATCAACTCCCTCTTTTAAAAGGTCATCTGTCCAAAATTTATAATGATCAAACGGATAATGGTGAATGGCCTTCTCAACCCCGCCATGCAATCGCAGATCACTCTGCTCATCGCCGTTCAAACCAAATTTACCAAAGGCAAGCAGACCCTTAACAGGAGATTTATCAATAGCACTAGATGCACGGCGCGCTCCCAAAGGCTTAACACGCCCCGTTAAAACAGCTGTTATCTCAAATCGCTCCATAAATTCACCAACTATAAGCCACTCCAAATTAGATGCATTTATAAAGCATAATAAAACAATAGAAAGAACATAATTGCCTCAGATGACAAGAAACTCTATAAACAAAAAGTGCCACTCGGCAGAAGTAACTCAGTGCATTTAAAAATAGGGAACGCACCCAATGAGCATCATGCTATCAATCGACTATCCAGCCATTAGCGCCGAAAAAGGCAATGCCATTAAAGATGAATTACAACGCCAAGACATCTTAGGGGATTTTGGACCCGGCCTTGGCATTCTCAGCACACTTCTGGGTAAGAAAAAACCAGATATGACATGGTGCAATATAATCGAGCCAAACTGGTTTGAAGGAAATTATGATGGCTCTGCTGACCGCGTCCCATTAACTGAAGACGGTATGAACAAATTAAATACAGCTGTTCAAGTCATCTATAATGTTGCTAGCGGCCCCATCACCGTCCTCTGTCACAGATATAATGAAAACCCTAGAGGTCAAAAAGAACTCAACATCCAAGAGTTCAATACAATGCTTCATGCCGAAGGTCTGCCATATCGCACATTAATCGTTCTAGACAGACGCCTCGCTGATCGCAGCGATTAACATCAAAAAGCTTAAAATCACCAATTTAATATATCTACAGAAATACCGAAAAGAGCAAAAATGACGAATAATTTAATGCATCTCAGCAGCGAAGAAATGCAGCAAAACCTCATCTCAATAATTAAAGAAAAAAGCTTTCAAAAAGGTGAGACCATCAAACTAGCTTCCGGTAAAAGTTCATCTCATTATTTTAATATGAAACCAACCATGTTAGACCCTGTTGGCTCTGTATTAATTGCCAATTTAATGTTGGATGAGGTGATATCATTTGGCAAAAAATTTGACGCCATTGGCGGTGTTGAGCTTGGTGCCGTTCCCATCGCTTCCTTTATCGCTCCCATTTCACAATTAAGAGGCGAACCGGTGAAAGCCTACATGATTCGCAAAAAACCAAAAGATCACGGCACAGCAAGTCTTGTCGAAGGACTGACCAAAAATGAAACTCTTGACGGCCAAAACATCGTCATTGTGGAAGATGTCACGACAACAGGCGGTTCTGCCCTCAAAGCGATAGCAGCTTGCAGAAAAGAAGGCGCGAATATTGAGCACATCATCACAATCGTCGATCGAGAAGAAGGAGCAACAGACGCCTTCAAAAAAGAAGGCATCCAATTAACAAGCCTTTTTAACGCCTCAGATTTTCTCTAAAGCGCAATTGCTAATTGCGGATGCAGCCCTGGTTGCTGGTGCGCAACCTGAGGGGCATTAAAAGAGCGGGCATCTATAGCTCAAGAAAAACAACCTGAAGGAGCAATATAAAGCTCAACTTAAGAATCTAGCGCTAGCTCTGTTTATTACCAAGGGGATTATGCTTCAAAATTAAATCAGCCATAATTCCCTTGCGCTCAGAAACATTTTCATTCATCAAAATATGAATTTGGGTTGGTTTATATTCGCTGATAATTTCATCAGAGATCGGGTTTTGCCGAACCAAATCCATACGATTTGTTTGGTTCACATAAACCAATGAAACGTCATCAACAGACAAAGCCCGCACATAAAGAAAAATAGCGCCCATCGCATCAAATTTTTGATTCAAGCGATAAACCCAAAATTCGTGAGTTCGTCCTGAAGCTCCCAGCCAATCATATAAGTCAGATTCCATAGCTATCCCCCTTAAGCCTTCATCCAACCAAATCTTAATAAGAAAATACTTTTCTCAACAAAATACCAGAAAAGTACATCTTTAAAGTACTAACAAGTACTTCGAAAAAGTAAAGAAACAATTCATAAGCGTATGATTTTATCCCATATTTAGCTAAATTCTTAACAACATAATTCTAAGAATCTAATGAGCCTCATCCCAATTTTGAGCAAATGAAGCGTCAACCTTAAGCGGAACTTTCAAATCAATAACAGGGGTGTTCGCTTGCTCCATCACATTACAAATCAGTGGCATAACCTTCGCAGCCTCAGTTTCAGTCACTTCAAAAATAAGTTCATCATGCACTTGCAATAACATAGGCGCTTCAACACCAGCCATTTTTAAAGACGGCCCCATCCGAACCATAGCTCGGCGAATAATATCAGCAGCCGTCCCTTGAATTGGCGCATTAATCGCAGCCCGTTCAAAAAACGCTTTTTGCTGTCTATTGTTGGTTTTCACACCCGGATAATGAACACGGCGACCAAACAAAGTTTCGACATATCCCTGGTCAGAGACCTGCTCTTTAATATCATTCATGTATGTTTGAATGCCGGGGAACCGTTTAAAATATGTTTTGATGTAATCACTGGCCTCGCCGCGCGAAATACCAAGCTGGTTCGCAAGTCCAAAAGCAGAGATCCCATAAATAATCCCGAAATTAATCGCCTTAGCACGCCGCCTCGTCATCGGGTCCATATCTTCAAGCGGCACACCAAACATCTCAGAGGCCGTAAGCGCATGAATATCCTGCCCCTCATGGAACGCTTCAATCAATTGAGGGATATCAGCCATATGCGCCAAAATACGCAGCTCAATCTGGCTATAGTCAGCCGAAAGAAGAACATTACCAGGTTCAGCTACAAATGCCTTTCTAATCTCACGCCCCTCTGCCGTGCGAATAGGAATGTTTTGAATATTAGGATCAGTAGAAGCAAGCCGCCCCGTACTAGTCGCCGCCAGAGAATAAGATGTATGAACCCTCTGCGTTGTCTCATTAATAAACTTTGGCAAAGCATCCGAATAGGTTGATTTTAATTTCGACAATTGCCGCCACTCTAAAATGGTTTGAGGCAGCAAGCGCTCTTCTTCACTAAGGGCCTCATCAACAGCCAGTCCTTCTAGAACCCCAGCTCCTGTTGCCCAAGCTCCGGTTTTTGTCTTTTTTCCGCCCTTATAATTCAACTTTTCAAACAGCACTTCTCCAAGTTGCTTCGGACTAGCAATATTAAAACTCTCATCAGTTAATTTATGTATTTGCGCTTCAAGCTCTGTGAGCTTTTCAGCAAACCCTTGGCTAAGCCCCGCCAAAATAGAGCGATCAACAACAACGCCCTCCATTTCCATGCCCGCCAAAACAGGAACCAAAGGCCTCTCCAAAGTTTCATAAACAGTCATGCGTTTAGCAGCAGCTAACCGCGCCTTCAATACATGCCAAAGCCGCAATGTCACATCGGCATCTTCAGCCGCATATTTCGTTGCCTCTGGCACCGGCACCAAATCAAAAGTAATTTGCGCCTTACCAGTCCCGACAATTTCTTTAAACGCAATTGGCTCATGATCAAAATAATGTTTTGAAAGCTCATCCATCCCATGCCCATGCACACCAGCATCAAGCGCATAAGACATCAACATCGTATCATCGATCGGCGCCATATCCATTCCCTGCCGCATCATGATGACCCAATCATACTTGATATTCTGACCAATTTTTAAAACCGAAGGGTCCTCAAGAAGTGGCTTTAAAAGAGCCAATGCCTCAGCCATCGGGGCCTGTTCAACTTCTCCATCCCCTAACAAATCAAGCCCATCAGATGAGCGGTGCGCCAATGGAATGTAAGCCGCTTTTCCTGGCGTTAATGCTAGAGAGATACCAACCAAATCAACAGACATCGCATCAAGCCCGGTCGTCTCAGTGTCAATGGCTACATAGCCTTGTGTCTTTGCTTCTGCAATCCACTCTTCAAGAACGTCAAGCGATGTGATTGTCTCATAAACGTTAGCATCAAGTGGCACAGCCTTCATCTCTTCAAGAAGCGTACTGGCAACAACCTCTGCGCCCCCACCTAAATCTGCATCCCCGTCTTCAGAACCAGCTCCATTCGCAAGCGCTTTGGCAGCCTTAGAAGGCTGCTTGGTCTTAGGCGCTTCAACCCCAAAGCTCGATGCCACACGCTCCGTTAATTTAGAAAAGCCCATCTCTCCCAAAAAGTTCAAAAGCGCCTCTTCAGAGGTCTCTGATAAAATGAGACCATCAAGCCCTTCTAAATCAGGTACGTCTTGACAGAGTGTCACAAGCTCGCGGCTAATCCGCGCTTGCTCCGCAAATTCGATTAAATTCTCACGGCGTTTTTTCTGCTTAATTGTTTCTGCCCCAGCAAGCAGCTGATCCAGATCACCAAATTCATTAATCAACAACGCTGCAGTTTTCACTCCAATGCCCGGAACCCCCGGTACATTATCAGAGCTGTCCCCAGCCAAAGATTGAATATCAATTACCTTGTCTGGGCCCACACCAAATTTAGCAAAAACTTCATCAGGGCCGATCACCTTGTTCTTCATCCCGTCAAACATAGTGACACCCGGCTGGATCAACTGCATCAAGTCCTTATCAGAAGAAACAATCACAGCCTCGCCGCTCTTAGCCACGGTTTGTTTCACATAAGACGCAATAATGTCATCCGCTTCATAACCATCTTGCTCAATCCGCGGCAATCCAAATGCATCAACTGCTTGGCGAATAAGCTCAAATTGCGGCACCAAATCTTCAGGTGCAGGTGGCCGGTTAGCCTTGTATTCAGGGTAAATATCAGAGCGAAACGTCTTGCGGGCCGCATCAAAAATCACTGCAAAGTGTGTCGGTTCGCCGGCTTCTTTCGTGTCTTGCAAAAGTTTCCAGAGCATTTGGCAAAACCCATGCACAGCGCCAACTGGCATCCCATCAGACGCCCGCGTTAAAGGCGGTAACGCATGATAAGCCCTAAAAATATAACTCGACCCATCAATAAGAAAAACCCGCATGTCTTTGTGCTCCAGAAAAAATAAAGAATTGCCGCAACTATGGCATTAATAGCTAAGAGCTCAAAGCAGGAAGGCACGATAAAAAAGACATTTCCCCATAGCCCTTTGAGCAACAGAAGAAATGCATGGTTGGAATTTAAGTGAAATTTAACCAAGAAAACAAAAATAGGAAATAAAAACAGTCCAAAGGTGCAATTTAGTCCTGTTTTTTAAAACAATTATATCATGCTTAGCGGATGTTATTGAAGAGCAACATACCAGAAGCACAAAAGGTGCATACTCGGCTTTTAAAAAAAGACGAGTTGGATATGTATTTGGCACATTTACAAAGGTTAGATCGTAAAACAAGAGAACAGCGTTTTGACCATGCCATATGTGACAAAGCCCTTGAAGCTCATTGCAATACATTAAATAAATACGAAACAAGGGTCCTCGGCGCATTTATAGACAATAAAATGCGCGGCACGTGCGAAATCAGCAAACGCTTCTACCTCAATTGCCAACCAGTAAGAGAATTAGCATTTTCAGTAGAAGCGCAGTTCCAAGGCCATAAAATTGGCTCCAGTCTCATGAAAAAATCTTTAAGGCTGATCAACCCATCCACCGCAATGATTTATTGTCAACTATCAAACATAGGAATGATCGCCCTGGCCGAGAAATTCGATGCCAATATAACTCTAAAACGAGATCACGTTGTCTCTAAATTAAGACACAAACAAAAATCCAAGAAAAATATTTTCCTCAATTCCAAAAAGTTTGAAATGACAAACTTAAGTGACCTCGTCAGCATCAATCCTCATTTTTAAAAAGACAGAAATACTTAGTCTTCTTTCGGCTTAACGGCCTCCTCACCAAACTTCTCAGAAATATATTCTTGGAAATATTCGTCAAGCATCGGGAAGCCCCTGGCAAACCGTTTAAAGTCATCTCGTGCAACCCATAAACAAATTGAGTTTTCAGTTGCCCGCACTTTACCGGTTCGCTTATCACGCCCTAAAATAATCCGCTCTCCAAAGTGCTGGCCAGGGCCATATGTCCGCTGAATATGTTTACCCGTTTCAGCATCTTTGAAATCAAGTTCAAACTTGCCTTCCATCACAGTGTAGAACCCATCAGCGATCATACCACGATCAAAAACCACATCCCCTTTTCTAAAGTGAACATATTTAGTCGCAGCTCTCTTTGGCGGTTCAATCAAAGAAATATTACGCGGCACGAAAGAATGCAGCATCCAGTTCAACAGAACGCGCATCTTGGTCACAAACCCAGGCAAGAAGGAGAGGTAAAAAGACCGCCACAACAACCAGGCCATAAAGCCTTTTAATTTAATACCATTAACTTCAGCAACGGCCTTCGAGGCTCCAAGCGATGCCATAGAGCCTTGGCTCACATAAGCAAATTCTTTCAGCTCCCAGCCATGCAGTACACGGCGGATATTCAACCCCAATTGCTTGCCCTCGCGCACAGCAAATTGAGCCGTTGGTGGTGCAAAATCGTGCCGCTCGGAAGGATTATCAGTCAGTGGAATAAGCGCAGCATCACCCAGCGCCCAAACATCATCTTTGCCAGGCACACGCATACAACGATCAACTTTGATTTTGCCCCACTGCATCTCAAGCCCAAGCTTCTCAACCAAGGGGTTCGGCCCAGTGCCAATGGTCGCAACAACAGTTTTTGTCGGAATGATATCACCGGTTGATAACTCAGCACTCGTCGCCGTGGCTGAATTCACCCCAACATTGGTTAAAACTTCAATCCCATTTTTCTCAAGTTGTTTTTGCGCATATTCACCTAATGACGCCGGAAGCTCCAACAAAATGCGATCAGCAAATTCAATCAATTTCACTTCAATTTCATTCGGAGAAATATTAGGAAAGTATTTCAGAGACTTATCAATCAAATGCTTAATTTCACCAACGGTCTCAACACCAGAAAAGCCTGCACCAACAACAAGGAAGGTCAAAAGACGTTTCTTAATTTCAGGCACTTGCGCCACATCAGCATGTTCAAGACAACGAATAACATGATTACGCAAAGTGAATGCATCACCCATATATTTCATGGTTAGCGCATGCTCGGTCATACCAGGAAAACGAGACAAATCAGCTGTTTGCCCCATCGCCAAAACCAACTGATCATACTCAACCTCCACAGGCATTCTGCGCGTTCCCTGCAGAACAGTGATTACCTTCTGCTCAAAATCAACATTAATGACCTCAGCTAGGCGAACCTGTACATTTTTAAGCAATAATCGAAGAGACGTAATCGCATCAGATGAGTTAATCCCACCCCCCGCAACTTCAGGAAGCAGCGGCTGAAAGACAAAATAATTATCTTTATTAATCAACTCAATATCCGCATCCTTGCCCATTTTACGTCTGAGTTCTTTGGCTGCAAACACACCTGCAAAACCGCCGCCAATAATAACTATTTTCTTCTTCGCCATAAGTAAGCTTTCATTAAATTAAAGGAATTTGACCACATCCATAAATGAGGAAACTATGTCGCTCATAAGTTATATTTATCACAACCTCAACACGATAAAAATTCGCCTAACAAACAATAAAAAAGCAAGAAATTAGGTCTAAAGAGGAATAAAAGTCAGATAAACGCGCCGAAATCAGTCGCAAAGACAAGTGATATGGAAAACACCCTAAGAAGTAAAGGCTCAAGAGCCACTCAAAGAAGCAATGGAACAATAACCAGCGAAAAATATTGAAAGAAGGGAATTGCAGGCCCAGATAAAGTCAGCTATGGTGGCGCCAATTCATTAAAAAGCACCCGTAGCTCAGCTGGATAGAGCGCTGCCCTCCGAAGGCAGAGGTCGCACGTTCGAATCGTGCCGGGTGCGCCATTTCTTTTTCAAAATGGTTGCCTCCTCATTAAAAATCCGTTCGAACTTTTTTGATAAAACGTGCAATTCCTTAGTAACCTGCATTACTTCCAAGCTCTACCTTGCTCCGTCTTTAGAATTCCGACATACTTTCAGGTAAATAACCGCTTGCCAATTTAAGTTACGGAACAATAGAGACCCTTCATGCTCAATGAAACCAAGACACTCTCAACAGACATCGCCAATCTCACAAACTTCATTGATCAAAATATACTCACAAAATCAATGGCAATTGAACTATTCATCATAGCCATAGCACTCCTAATTGGCTGGGTTTCCTCACATCTCTTATTCACATCGGCTGAAAAAGCGCTAAAGAAAGAAAAACATAAAAACTTAACCAATAGGTTCAGTAAATATCACAAACAAATTAATGAAATAAGCGCTGTCCTCTGGCCACTCGTCTCAGGTATAATCTTATGGACTATTCATAAAACATTACCAACTTATGATATCTACTTACTTGGCATCCTAAGCAAAGCCATCCCCCTTGAAGCTGTAAGAATATTCGCCATACTATTACTCTCATGGGCCTTAATCCGCTTTGCTTCCATATTTATAAAATCACCAGAACTTTCTCGCACTTTTGAGTTTGTAACCTGGGGCACAGCAGCCCTCGCCATCCTTGGTTGGTTATTCCCCCTCATCAACACACTTGATACAGTTGGCATTCACACAGGCAACACCAACATTTCAATTTGGCGTATTTTCCAAGTTATATTCTTACTCAGCTTGTTCTTCTGGTTGGCCACCGTCGCATCAAATTTTATCAGAAAGCAATTGCAAGTCAGCACATCCATTGCCCCTTCATTGCGCGTACTATTTAGTAAAATATCATCCTTCGTTCTTTATACAGCCGCTATCATTTTCGCTCTCAATACAGTCGGCATCGATTTAACCGCTTTTGCAGTATTTACTGGCGCACTAGGCGTCGGCCTCGGTTTTGGTTTGCAGAAAATCATCTCAAACTTCATCTCAGGTATCATATTGCTATTAGATAAATCCTTGAAACCAGGAGATGTGATCGAAGTCGAAACGGGAAACGGAACAACCTATGGCTGGGTCGAGAAATTAGGCCTTCGCTATACCTCTGTCACCACAAGAGATGGCACCGAAACTCTTATCCCCAATGAGACATTCATAACAAACCCAGTAACAAACTGGTCATTTTCAAACTCAAAAGTACGACGCAAAATGCCCATAGGCGTTGCCTATAATACAGATGTCGAAAAAGCCATGAAATTATGTATCGAAGCTGCTTGTTCAATAGACCGTGTAATAGATAACCCAACACCTGTCTGCCAATTGCGCGGCTTTGGAGATAGCTCCGTTAATCTAGAAGTACGCTTTTGGATAGGAGACCCGCAAAATGGGGTGAAGAATGTTGAAAGCCAGGTCAATGTAAAAATCTGGAAATTATTCCAAGAACACAATATTGAAATCCCATTCCCACAAAGAGATGTGAACCTGCGCTCAATCGATGGAACCCCACTGGAGATAAGAACAAAAGAATAAAACTATTAAAAATACTAACTCAAAGGCACAGCACATTCGTGCATGAATTTAACGGCCGAAACATCAAAGCCGCTAAAACGAGGGTTACTCAACACAAGCTTGCTATTTGCATCTTCAATCTTCACCCAGCGAAATTCTTCTATAGGAACCCCTCGCGGGTTAACAATCCCATCAAGCTCAAGTGCTAAGAAGTTATCATATTTAGAAACAGTTTTTTGGGAAGCAACCTTGTACCACGGCCCTTTCCCTTTTTCATCATCAGTCACATAGACATTAAAGGTCTCATTCCAATTAATATCTGAGCGCGGTTCATGTACAATAATATCTGGACCCTTACCATTACGAAAGCATTTATGCGGACCAACAACCACATAGCCCTCATGACCTAATGTCAAAGACCCTTCCAAAGTTGATTTTGGACATCCAAGAACCCTGCGCGCAGGGTTGACCAAACGAGACATATGTAAGCTCTTAGGCTCTCTATATCTTTTACCAAAATCCATAGACAAAGGTCCTTTTAATTTGACCCAATATCCAGCAACAAAATCATGCAACAAACTAGCATATACCCCATTCTTATTAGAGTACTCAATCTGACAAGCTGCTTGCGCTTTATGAGTGACATTCAGGCTAAGCACGAAAAATAAAAACAAAGCTATAAATCTTCGCATATCAAAACCTATATCAAATGACTAAAATATCGAATTGCCAGTATAACTCATAACAGGGCATTCTGAGTGTAAGTAAATCTTACATTTGAAGAAGGTGATAATTCAAATTACAGATTAAACAAGAGCTAAAGAGCCAGACCAATAAAAAAGGCTAGCAACAAAAGCCACAAGGCTCATCTATTGCTAACCTGACAATTTTTATAAATTAAAACTAGATTTTAAAAATGTTCAATTGAAAAAATATGCTGTTCATCTTTCAAAGGAGCATGACACTCTGCACATTTCGCTAAATCTTTTTTAGCAGGTGATCCATCTGGCTTAAAAGTCGCAAAATCCCAGTCGCCATTATTCAGGTCACCCTTCCACTTTTTACCAGCCCCTTTAATTTTTTCCATAACGGCAACAATTGCGAATTTTCCTTCAAGACGTCGCCCAAGTGCACTCTCAATAACGTCACCGTCTTTATCTTTTTTCGCTTTATAAACTTCCGCTGTTATCACAGAGCCATAAGGGAATTTACCGTCTTTTTTCATACCCTTAACAGCAATGTCATTCGCATAAATACGAATAGTTTGACCATCATTTGGAGATTGGCGATCTCCAGTAAAGTATAAAGTGTGTGACTTATAGTCCTTTGGAAATTGTATTTCGGTTTTTTTATCGTCTGCCATCGCCCCAGTTAGACCAAGAGCAAATGTCATACATAGTAAAACAAGTATGCGTTTCATTAATGACTTCTCCGTTGATTATCTCAAAAGCTTCAATTAGATTATTTTTATTATGAAGCACATGTTAGCTACAAAAGACAATAATGACAATAATTATTGTTATAATTGACCTTTAGTCTAAATTTTTGTAAGCTTAAGACATTCAAACAAAAAAGACGGATACTGAATAAGCCTATGACAACAAAAGATAAAATTCTGAAAACTCTCCGCGAGTCTCCAAAAACAATTTCAGAATTAGCTAATGACTTTGGCTTAGCAAGAACTGCAATTACCACTCAAATCGATCGATTAGTATCTGAAAGCTTGATTGAAAAAGGGGTAATACGTCCAAGCAATGGAGCCGGGAAACCAGCTCAAGAATATAAAACAGTGAGCGGAACAGAAGACGTCGGCTCAAAAGCATATCTTCCCTTTGTCAAAACTCTCTTAGCGCATTTACCCGATCATTTAGATCAAAAAGAACGTAAACATTTACTACAAGTCGTCGGAAAAGACATGGCCGCCAAGGCAGGGTTAAAAGGGAGAGAAAAAAATAATAAATCACTAGAAGAAAAAATTGAAGATGCCATTGAGATCGTAAATGACCTTGGCGCTACAGCGGAACTAATAGACAGCGACAAAGAAATTATTGTTCGCAATATCACCTGTCCACTAGCAACAGCCGTTAGAAGTGAGCCTTGCGTCTGTGATGCGGTTGCCGCATTTTTTCAAGAAGCGACAGGGTCTAAAACCAAAGCAGCGTGCGAAAGAGGCGAAAATCTAATTTGCCGATACCTCATAAAAAAATAAAACTGAGAAACTATTCTGCTCTGCAGCATTTGCATAGCTCCTTTGCAATCTAACAGGGTACTCAAATCCGATAAAACTGCTTAACTGAATAGAAGATGATAATTCATGTTCAAGAAGGAGAATGATCATGGCTATTCAAGCAAACCCTCAAATGCACCACAATGTTGGCGGCTTCAAAGGTAATTTCGGTTCGAAAAACACATTTTTCACCACTTTAATTGAAAAAATCACGGCAACATTCTCCAGCTATAAAAAGTCAATCCAAGCAACCAGGGACTTTAACGAGCTAAACCAATTGTCAGACCGTGAACTACGAGATCTAGGCATCAATCGTGGTGAGATTGCCTATATCGTGAACAACCAAAATCACACAAAATAAATTTGAAATAAGTAAGTCTTCTTTTTTGTTATTTATTTTTTATTACTTTTAAGGCGCGTCATTTTAATGGGGCGCCTTCTTTGTTTTAGCTTTGCCATTAAACTCAAAAAAAAATATGATGGAGAGAGATAAAAAGGAAACAAACAAAAATGCATGGCTCATTGACGGATCTTAACCAAGCAAAAAACATCATAACAAAAACCTGGTACGAGGCTGTCAATGAAGTCAAAGGTGAAAGAGCTGTCGAAAAAGTTCTTGAAAATAATGACCTGCCAAAACCAGATCAAATTATCTCAATCGGCAAAGCTGCTTCATCTATGTTTAAAGCAGCTTTTCATCATTACCTTAAAGATGAAAAAGAGCCTGAAAATATTAACGGCCTAGTCATCACAAAATATGACCACTCTGAAGCACTTCCCTCACATATAAAACACTCAAACATAAAACAATGGGAGAGCAGTCATCCAATTCCCGATCAAAACTCTCTTATGGCCGGTAAAGATGCTTTAGAGTGTGTCAACTCAATGTCACAAAGCTCAAAACTGCTCCTTCTTATCTCAGGCGGCGCCTCGTCTCTCGCAGAAGTATTAAGCGAAAATGTGAGCATAGAAGATCTACTCTCATTAAACTCAGATCTATTAAGATCTGGCGCCCATATTGAAGAAATCAATACAAAAAGAAAGCTCATTTCAAAAATAAAAGGCGGTAAACTCTTAAGTCATTTCAAGGGGGCACATGTCACCACAATTGCAATTTCCGATGTGCCAAATGGAAATTTAGAAGTTCTGGGCAGCGGAATTGGAAGCGGCACTCTCGTCAATAAAGAAACAACAACTTTTAATGCCTATCTGGCTGCCACCAACGAGACCGCAAGAAACAAAGCAGCAGAGTATGCAAACAAAGCCGGCATAGAAATTATAGAAAATTCAGAATGCCTTTATGATGATATTATTCCCCTGTCAGAGAGATTAAGCCAGAGCATAAAAACCGGGCCGAAAGGTATCTATATTTGGGGTGGAGAGCCAACAGTCAAGCTCCCAGATACCCCCGGCGAAGGCGGAAGAAATCAGGCTCTTGGATTATTATTAGCCAAACATATAAAAGATGAAGAGAATATAGCAATCATCGTTGCAGGAACTGATGGAACAGATGGCCCCACAAACGCCGCTGGCGCAATCATTGATGGCACAACATATCAAACAGCTCACGAAGCTGAAAAAGCAATAAAAGAGGCCAATGCCGGCCCCTACCTAAAGTCAGTCGAAGCTTTGTTCACATCAGGTCCAACCGGTACCAATGTTATGGACCTCATCATCGCAATAAAATTTTAAAACATTCCAAACCGGAAAAAATGTAACTATAAAACGGTCACTTTTTTTTGATCTTTTATCTCTACAAATTTTCATCACAATTTGCGAGCCTAATCTTCTAAAAGCCTAGTCTTCTAAAGAAAAACAAAGGAACACCGCTATGCAACTAAAAAAAAACATCCAATCAATCTGCCTCTCGGTAGCTCTCATTTACCCGCTAAGCATGAGCACAACAGTAAGCGCAGCTGAATTGATAAAAAAATCAAGCCCACACTCAGTAAAACAAACCATTGATCAGTTAGAGGCCGCTGTTAAAAAAGCCGGCGCAACGGTTTTTGCTCGCATCAATCATGCTGCTGGTGCAAAAAAAGCGGGTTTAAGCTTAAGACCGACAGAAATGCTTATGTTTGGAAACCCGAAATTGGGAACACCAGCTATGAACTTATCGCAATCGGCAGGGTTAGACCTACCCTTACGAATAGTTGCTTTTGAAGATAAAGATGGAAAAGTTCACATCGCATATCATGCCCCAAGCGAACTTTCTAAAACTCACGCCATTCCAGAAGACGCAAAAGTCCTAAAAAAAATGACCGGCGCTCTAGATAAACTAACAAACGCAGCCATCAAGAAATAATCTATTATTTTCAATGAAAAGTGACACCAACTACAAAACTGTTGGTGTTCACTTCTTCAATTCTCCAAACTTTTTAAACTGGCCTCAACCAACTGCTTTGCAGCAAGACCTGCCTCTTCAATATATGCACTATCATGATGAACCATCATCACAGCAAAAGATCCATCCAATAACAAAACAACTTGACGAGCCAAGCTTGAAGAGTTCTTCAATTTATACTCAACAAAAACCTCAGCCAACCAGTTTTCAAATCGTTTCTTATGAGCAGCACCAGCCTTTATTGCAGGGTGCCCTGGCATATTCGCCAATTCTCCAGCTGTCCTCAAAAATCCACATCCCCGCCATTTAGGATGCTGGGATGATCGTACAACTCCATCAAAAATAGCATAGACTTTATCTCCAACAGAACCATCAACTTCATCAAACCATTTGCGCATAGCATCCAAATTTGGTTGATCCCGAGACATTAAATATTCAGCAACCAAGTCATCTTTACTTTTAAAATGATAATACAAAGTCTTCTTGGTTATTCCGGCCTTTTCAGCAATCGCATCCACACTAACAGCTCGAATACCATCAGAATAAAACAGACGGTTAGCTGCAGTTAAAATACGAAGTTTAGTGTCTTTTGAATGACGCGCCATGGCTATGTATACTCATCAGTGAGTTTCCTTTTCTTAAAACTACTCCTACCCTAATTTTAAATCAAATAGAACATGGAAGGAAAATCACATGTCAGATTTAATCTTAGTAGAAAAAGAAAATTCAATTGCAATTCTCACGTTCAACAGACCAGAAAAATTAAATGCACTCAACTATGCAACAAATGATTTTTTGCTCTGCTTGCTTGATAAATTCGAGCACGACAAGGATGTAAAAGCCCTAATCTTAACAGGAGCTGGAGACCGAGCATTTTCAGCCGGTGGTGACATTCACGAATTCACAAATTCCATTAAACAGAACTCAGAACAAGCCATCAATGATTTTTGTCGCCGCGGTCAAAAGATGACAGCCCGATTAGAAGCCTATCAAAAACCAATCATTGCAGCGGTAAATGGGATAGCCTTTGGAGGCGGCTGTGAAATAACCGAAGCCTGTCACCTAGCTGTAGCTAGCGAAAAGGCAATTTTTGCTAAACCAGAAATAAACATCGGTATCCCACCGACATTTGGTGGCACACAAAGATTACCCCGACTAGCTGGGCGGAAAAGAGCGCTTGAATTATTACTAACCGGAGATCACTTCTCTCCTCAACGGGCCTATGAAATGGGATTAGTAAACAAAGTTGTTCCCCATGAAAATTTGCTAAAAGAAACAATAGAATTAACTAAACGCATCATAAGACATTCCCCACTAGCCGCAGCCCGTATCATCACAGCGGTGACAAGAGGGATAAACACAACCATCTCAGAAGGATTGCAAATCGAACAAGAACAATTCGCACGAATGACCGCAACAAAAGACATCACAGAAGGCCTAAATGCCTGGATTGAAAGAAGAGAACCAAACTACATTTGTCAATAAAGAAGATAGTTAGTTAAAATTTATGTGGCAACATAGAGCGTATAAAAATGTTGCCACATAAATCGGGGGGTTAATTCATTTATTAAGCAGCTGCAACACCTTCTAAAAACTCATCAACAACACGGCTTAATTCCTCAACATCACGTGTTACACAATCACTCGCACCTGACATAGTCACCGAACAATCTGACGTTTTCTCAACTGCCTGTGTCACCGTCTCCATATTAGCACTTACCTCTTGGGCGCCTGCTGCAACGCCGTCCACATTCCGGCTGATTTCAGAAGTAACCGCATCCTGTTCTTCAACCGCACAGGCAATTGAATTAGAAACTGTATTAATCTGCTCCATGGTATCAGTGATTGACGCAATCGCTTTCACTGAAGAGGTCGAATAACCTTGTATTGATAAAATCTGCTTAGATATTTCCTCAGTCGCTTTTGATGTTTGATCCGAAAGAGATTTCACCTCTCCAGCCACCACAGCAAACCCTTTACCATTCTCACCAGCCCGCGCAGCTTCAATGGTTGCATTCAAAGCAAGCAAGTTTGTCTGTTCAGCAATATCACGAATTAAAGTGACAACCTCACCAATCTTCTTAGAAGCTGCATCAAGGTCAGACATTGTTTTGCTTGTCTCAGAAGCTCGGTCCATAGCAGTTGATATGACACTTGAGGCTTTGGTTGAGTGCTCACTAATCTCGCGAATAGCCAAGACGAGTTCCTCTGTTTGTTGAGAAACAGATTGCACACTTCGAGAAGATTCTTGACTAGAAGCATCAACTTCACTAATTTTTTCTGAAGCATCCAAGGCAATTGTATTTAACTCAGTCGCATTACTATTCATAGAATGAAGCGCACCAGTCACAGAATCTAAAACTGTTTTGATAGATGTTTTAAAACGCTCAATCAGCAAAGATGTCTTTTCTTGTTGCGCTTCTCTACGCTTCTGTTCAGCATCACTAGCCTCAACAAGCTTCACACGTTCAACTTCATTATTTCTAAAAATTGAAACCGCCCGATACATATCACCAATTTCATCAGTCCGGTCCGCATCTTTTAAATCAATAGAAAGCTCACCGTGCGCCAATTCATCCATTGATTTAACCAAATTTTCGATGGGACGAGATAATGTACGGGCAAACCAAAGCCCAGCAAAAAACATAATAGCCAGTGTGATAAACGTAACCATGAGTGTCGCATTGCGCATCTGATAAACAGCACCCAAAACCTGGTTCTCAGTCTTCAAGGCCAATAAAAACCACTTCTTTCCGAAAAACTCTAATCCTGTATATGAAATGTAGTTCGTCGTATCTAAGCCACTAGTAACATGAAATCCTTTTGATTTTTCAGTATCAATCTGTTTCAAGCTTTCTTGTAAAGAAGCTATTTTCTGAGAAGCAACAATCGGCTTTAAATGCTCATCAACAAGCAAAACGGTTGCATCTTTTGTAGGGTCTAATCCAGAAGCCACCGCAGTTTTAAATGTATCATCAGATAAACGGAAAACGATATATCCTAAATTCGTCTTCGTTCCCAAAAAATCTTTGGTCACTTCAAGTCCAAGAAAAGCTGAGTGTTCGCCGCCCTCAAAATCATAATTTGCAAAGGGTACATATGCCTTTTTTGTTTCTTTTTTAGAAATCATTTGGAAGGCTTGCACTAGCCCAGATGATTGAGACTTGGTCTTAGACAAATCATGGAGAAACTCATTAGATTTCGTGACACTATAAAGAACAAACCCCTTAGGGCTAATCAAATAAATATCAGCAATACCATTTACAGTTACTAATTTAGAATAATGATCATGAATGGCAGCATGTTTCCAGGAATAAAATGTTTTATTACCCTTGCCAGATAATTTAATCCGCTCAGACCTGCTTAAATCTTTTTGTTGAAAAAAAGCTTTAACCTTCGGGAGTTCATCTTTCATATCAACAACAGCAGTCGTCATTTCCTCAAAGGCTTTGATTGTCACTTCATTGGTTGAAAAAATTTTAAGTTCTTCCTCAATCGTCTGTAATTGACTTTTGACTAGAATGTCTCGGCTGTTAACAAGAGCGTTCATCCCAGTCTTGGAAGCATCAATTAAAGCCGATCGGGATGTGAGATAATTTAAAACACCAACAGATGCACAACAAACAACTGAAATCACAACCGTCAAAACAGCAATTTTTCCCAAAATGCTATTCAAAGCGAAAACTTTAAATTTCTCAAACATAGCCCTTGCCTCCCTAAAACAAAATCTGTGCAAGGACTATCCACTAAGAGTACTAACAAATCCTATACTTTAGTATAGGTACTTAAAAAAAGTGATTTTTATCGATTTAGGTGGCTTTTTAGCAAAAATTTTTGATTTTTAGAGGAACAAAACACTTAAACGCATAAGTAAAATAACTTACGGGCGAACCAGAATATACCCCTTAGCATCAAGCTCCATTATAGTCACAACACCAGCTGGCACGACCTTAGCAAATTCAAAAACAGGAACATCTTTGCCAGATTTACGCTTCATTGAACTGATCGTATTTCCACAAGCCTGAAAAACAACATTCGGCATGCTAAGAGAAAAGTTTGAAATTCTTTTAGCTACAGGAGACGTATCACGACGCAACATATGTAACCCAGCATTAAAGGCAACAATCTTAATATCAACCTCTTGACCAAGACTAGAATAGTGACGAGAAACATTAGCCGCAACATTCAAAGCTGCATTCATTTTACTTGGATCATTATCACTGACTTGCAAAACCAACTTGTGAATATCCTCTTCCGCCTGAGCCATCATCGGTGAGACAAGCAACAGAACAAGAGGTAAGAAAGTCTTCAAAAGAAATTTCATAAAATGGCTCCAAGTAACAATGAATAATACGTTTATATTCGCATATTCATATGTATGTGCAAGCCAAAAAATCATCCGACCATTCAAAAAATCGTGTAAGAAACCAGCTCGATCACCTTTTCACCTCTAATGACCAGGACCTTCTCTTCTCAGACAATTTATCCCGTCGATCCAAATCTTGCTTCTTCTTCCAAAGCATCTCCTGATATTCAAGGTGCTTAAGCAAAGCACGTTTCGCTTTATTTGAAGACCCATCCTCAATAGCGCAAACAATATCCTCATGTTGGGCCAGTATGATTTTCAATTCTTGTCCATCATTTAGAAAAAACTGATGACTTTGTTCAATCGCATGGCTCAACACATCTTGCAAAGACCGCGCAACTTGAATGGTCACAAAATTTCCCGTCGCCTCAAGGAGAGCCATGTGAAAATCCGTATCAAGATCGCTGATTTTAGAAAACTCACCAGCATCAAACGCTGCACACATCATTTCATGCAACCGCCGAATCTCTTTCTTCTCCTCATCACTCACATCCCGAGCAACTTCAGCAACACTCTCCCCTTCAATTAACATACGAAATTTCAGGTAATCTGAAATGGCATCATTAGAACTTTCAAGCAGATTTAAAAGCGGATCAGAAAGAGACCGACCAATCGCAGTCGAAACTTTAAATCCCGAGCCATGACGAGAAACCAACAACCCCTCTGTCACCAAAGCCTGAAGCGCACTTCGAATAGATGTCCTCGAAACATCCATACGAACGGCAAGTTCTCTCTCTCCAGGCAATTGATCTCCAGGCTGCAGCACATCTGAAGCAATTAATTCTCGAATTTGAGCAATAATGGCCGCTGTAATATTAGGTGCGGCAACAGGGGTAAAAGACACGGGCTTGCTTCTCCTTTAAAAAATTGGTATGACCATCATACCAATAAATTGATAACACCACTATACCAAAAAGTGAAAAGTAAAAAACCCTCCATTTGAAGGAAAAAAGCATGCGTCTCTCAAAATGTCATAATTTCCAGGATTTTAGAAAACTGGCACAAAAGAAGTTACCCTCCCCCATTTTTCATTATATTGATGGCGCTGCAGAAGATGAAACAACCTACAAACGCAACACGGCAGCCTTTGAAGAATGCGACCTTGTTCCAAACGTATTAGCAGGCATCAAAAAAGTAGATATGAGCACAACCATTTTTGGCCGCAAAATCGACATGCCATTATTCTGCGCCCCAACAGCCCTCCAAAGACTTTTTCACCATGATGGTGAAAGAGCCGTTGCAAAAGCCGCTCAAAAGAACAACACAATGTTTGGTGTCTCATCTCTGGGGACGGTCAGCATTGAAGAAATAGCCGGACTAATCGACACCCCTAAAATGTTCCAACTCTATTTTCACAAAGACAGAGGTTTAAATGACGCAATGATCGAGCGGGCAAAAAGGGCCAACTTTGACGTGCTAGCACTTACTGTTGATTCAATTACGGGTGGCAACCGAGAAAGAGACGTAGTAACAGGCTTCACCTCTCCACCAAAACTCACATTAAAAAGCCTCATCAGCTTTGCCACTCATCCCGCCTGGGCCATCAATCATTTCACTCATGAAAAATTCAGACTACCTCAATTAGAAGATCATGTTGACCAAGGAACTGACATCGCTATTTCAGTAAGCAACTATTTTAAAACCATGCTCGATCAATCCATGTCTTGGCAAGACGCTGAGGACATTTGCAAAAAGTGGGATGGTGAATTCTGTCTAAAAGGCATCATGAGTGTCGAAGACGCAAAAAAAGCCGTAGAAATTGGAGCAACCGGCATCGTCGTCTCAAACCATGGGGGCCGTCAACTGGATGGTTCACGTTCATCCTTTGATCAACTAGCTGAAATTGTTGATGCTGTTGGAGATAAAATCGATGTCATTTTTGATAGCGGCATTCAAAGAGGAACACACGTCCTAAAAGCACTATCCCTAGGGGCAAAAGCCTGTGCTGGTGGCAGATTATATCTCTATGCCCTGGCAGCCGCAGGTCAACCTGGCGTCGAGCGCGCCCTTAGATTGTTCAAAGAAGAAATAGAGCGCGATATGATGCTAATGGGCTGCGAAACCATAAACCAACTATCAAGGAATAACCTCAGATTCAGAAGCTAAGAAAACCAACGAGCAAAAAAAGCCTCTAGAAAATAAGGCGAGCAATCACACTCAAAAACGCCTTATTTTCAAGCCAATCTTACAATCATTAGTCCCAACAATGAAAACCAAAACTTATCCGTGACGCATCAAAAGGTCCTAAATTAAGCAGCATTCTATTTGTTGCGAAACAAACCTAATTAACTTAAGGTTGGCGCCAATATCACAGATATTAAAGGTCAATAAAACTATCAAAGGGGTGTCAAATGGTTCGGTTTATTCTTAGCGCTGGTGTAACACTAACTATCTTACTAAGCCTTTTAATCTCAACCACATCTATCGCTTCAGCCAGAGCATGCGGCAATACATCAAAAGGCTTTAATAGTTGGTTGAGCAGCTTTAAAAAAGAAATGAAAGCAAAAGGCTTTTCAAATCGTGCCGTGAATGCCTCACTCCAAGGAGTAAAATATAACCATAGGGTCATCCGTTTAGACAGAAGCCAAAAATCATTCAAACAAAGCTTCGATGTTTTTTACAAACGCCGTACAAAAGGCATGGTTCGTATTGGCCGCAAAAAAATGAAACGCTACGCCAAAACGTTTAAACGTGTTGAAAAGAAATATGGCGTCCCAGCCCCACTTCTCACTTCAATCTGGGGATTAGAAACGGCCTTTGGCACGTTCATGGGCAAAAAAGACATCATGAGCTCACTAGCAACCCTTTCATATGATTGCCGTCGATCTGCTTTTTTCACAGCTGAACTCATTGCTGCAATAAAAATTGTCAATGATGGACATTTAACACGAAAACAAATGCGCGGCGCTTGGGCTGGTGAAATTGGCCAAACTCAGTTCCTTGCAACCCGCTTTGTAGACTATGCCATTGATTTTGACGGCAATAATAAAATTGATCTCTATCGCTCAGTTCCAGATGTTCTAGCCTCGACAGCAGCATGGTTCAAAGGCAATGGCTGGAAAAGCGAAGAGGGCTGGAAACCTGGATCTCACAATTACGAAGTTATTGCTAAATGGAATAAAGCCCGGGTTTATCAAAAAACCATTTCCCGCCTGGCTGATGAATTAGCGAAATAAATTACATTCCAATATATTGATAGGTACCAAACCCGTGAAATCCATAAGCAGAATCATAGTCGCCCTTCTCTTTTCTTTTAGCCTCTTTTCAACCAGCGCCATAGCAGCTGATCGCAATCAAATGATCGGCCAAATGTTGATGATGGGCTTCCAGGGCGGAAGTGCAAAAGGAGCAAGCGCCAAAAGATTAGCTAACCAGATTAAAAAAGGGCAAGTGGGCTCTGTTGTTTTTCTAGGATATAATTTCAAAAGCAAATCCTCAGTAAAGCAACTCACCTCCCTGTTCAAGAATGCAGCCGGCAGCAACAAACTATTCATCGCCCTCGACATGGAAGGCGGCTCTGTCCAAAGGTTAGGAAGAAAACTAGGCTACCCTTCAATTCCTTCAGCCAGATCCATCGCAAAAAGACAGTCCCCAGCGCAAGCCAAATCCACATATAAAAAACTAGCCTCTATTAGTAAAAGCGCAGGTTTTAATATGAATTTAGGCCCTGTGGTCGACTTGCTCATAAATCCAAGAAACCCAGTAATTGCAAAATGGAACAGAGCCTACAGCGCAGACCCTAAAAAAGTAACTGAGTTTGCAAGGAGCTTTGTAAAAGCCCATAAAGAAGCCGGTATCATTACAGTTCTAAAACATTTCCCAGGTCACGGCTCAAGCATCGGCGATAGTCACGAAGGCTTCGTAAACATCTCAAGCACTTGGAAAAACAAAGAGTTAGATCCATTCAACCAATTGATAAAATCTGGAGATGCTCCTGCAATTATGCCTGGTCATCTCATTCACAAACGTATCGCAAGTGACGGTGTCCCAGTTTCAATTTCAAAACCTGCCATTTCCGGCTTGCTAAGAAAAAAATTGAACTATTCCGGTTTGGTGATCTCTGATGATTTACAAATGGGGGCAATTGCCAAAAATTATAGTTACAAAAACACAATCATTCGAGCCGTTAACGCAGGTGTTGATATCTTGATGATTTCAAATTCAAGAAAACCAGATGCAAACCTCCCGGCCAAAACAATTGCACTCATTTCAAAAGCAATTGATGAAGGAAAAATAGCACCCGGGAAAATTGAAAGCGCCTACAAAAGAATTATGCGCGCCAAAGCCACTATTAAATAACCCATAAAAATAAGCCCAATTTATTTTAAATGAATTGGGCTTATATAAAAACAAATTGAAAAAACTAAAAATTAGAAACTACAGCCAATCTTTTTTGCGACAAAAATTCCCGCCGCAAATTCTCATTACTTTCCTTAAAGCTCTTTTCAACAAAATCGATATGATCCCAAGCAGCTTGGCCAGCATCATCAGCCCGGCCTTCCAAAACAGCATGGCCGATCTCTTTATGTTGGCGAACAAGCTCTTCACCGCTGCCAACAACCGCCAACAAAAAGTCAGGATTATAAAACACACCCCTATGTGTTAGCTCATAAATAGAAGCCATAGTATGGATCATCATAGTATTGTGACTGGCATCAACAATCGCTGCATGAAAACTAATATCAGCTTTTTTAGCAAGCTTGTCTTCTCCAGCCAAATGTGCGCGTTCATGCTCTTCCAATATATTTTTAATAATTTCTTTATCAGAATTGGTAGCCCGCTTAGCCGCTAAGCGAGCCGCAAAAGCTTCTTGCTCGCGGCGATATTCAAGATAATCATAAAAAGCACCTGGATTACGAGAAATAAGATTAATCAAAGCTGGGTTCATCGCAGAACCAATAATAGGCGCTACAAAAGAGCCCTCACCATGTTTTACAACAATGAGCTTTAACTCTTCTAATCGCTGCAAAGCTTCACGAATTTTAGGTCGAGATACATCCATCGCATCTGCCATTTCACGCTCAGAAGGAAGCTTAGCTCCTTCTTTTAGAACGCCAGTAACAATCAAATTCTCAATCTGATGCGTCACCGAATCAACCACTGTCTCGTGATCAATAGGTTCAAAAATAGCAGATTTCTTCTTCATCTAATGTCAATCTCATAACTGGTAAATTCTAATTATAAATTATATAGCTATTAAACACAAAAGTGTCACCAACCATTATATAGCAAAAATACGCATACCAATAAATACTTACGCCAGAACTAATAACCTATTGTTTTTTATGCGCTTTACCTTAATAGAACCATAAAAGTTCATAAAATTAATAAAAAAACATTGAACTATTGTACTGGTAAACTTAATATACCACCACTCACAAGCTTTTAAAACAATGAATCATAAATATGGAAAAAGCTTAGTGAAGATTTAATGTCGTGGAGGAATCATGAAAAAATCTATTTTAGCACTCGCAGCCACTGTAGCTGCAGTCTCTTTTGCACCTGTAGCAACAGCTGCAGACAAACTTCTACTAAAAACACCAATCGCTTTTAAAAGCACACTGCCTGGTCTTGGAACACCAATTCCAAGAGTAGCAAAAGAGCTGGACCGTATGTCTGGCGGTTCATTAAAGATGAAAGTCTACGAGCCAGGTAAACTGGTTAAAGCTTTTGAAATTCTAGACACAGTTTCATCAGGAAAAATCAATTCAGGTTACGCAACTGCCGGTTACTGGTCAGGCAAAATGCCAGCAGCCTCATTATTTTCTGCTGTACCTTTTGGTCCAGAAACTGGTGAATACATGGCGTGGATGTACTATGGCAATGGCCTGAAATTATATCAAGAAATGTATGATAAAAATGGCTACAACGTAAAAGTTCTACCATGCGCTATCATCGCTCCAGAAACTTCAGGTTGGTTTGGTAAAGAGATTAACAAACCAGAAGATCTTAAAGGCCTGAAAATGCGCTTCTTTGGTCTTGGTGGTAAAGTGATGCAAAAAATGGGTGTTGCAACATCTCTTCTTCCTGGTGGCGATATCTTCCCAGCACTTGAAAAAGGCGCAATCGACGCAACCGAATTTTCAATGCCTGCTATCGACAAGCTCTTAGGCTTTCACAAACTAGTTAAATACAACTACTTCCCTGGCTGGCACCAACAATCAACCATCTTCGAACTTCTAGTAAACAAAAAAGTTTGGAGTGGCATGTCAGATCAACATAAAGCAATTCTTGAAAATGCATGTAAAGCTTCAATGGCAGATAGTTACGCTGAAGGCGAAGCTATTCAGCATGATGTTTTGAAAGAAAATGTTGAAAAGAACGGCGTGAAAATCAAACGTTGGAACCCTGAAATGCTAGCAGCTTTCAAAAAAGCTTGGGGCGAAGTCGTAGCTGAAGAAAAAGACGAATTTTTCCATAAAGTTTTAGCTGACATGGATAAGTTCCGTGAAGACTATAAGCTTTGGAAAAACAACGCGTTTCTTCCGCGCTAAAGCACAATTTGCACAAACAGATGCCTCCTCGGTTGCTTATTGAACAACCGAAGGAGGTATCAGGTAATTAATCTAATAAATTACCTGCACTGCTTTTGTTAAAAATGCGCTGAATTCAAAGAATGGCGCACGCAGAAAAGCTAAAACAAAACTGCATGCACTATTCTTTAACAAACAGGTTCATCATAAATTTAAGATGAGAGAGCGGCAATTAAGATTTGCCGCTCTGAATGGTATAAGAGTAACATATAAAAATAATAAAATTCAAAAATCAACAATCGGACCAAACTAACAAGTGAGATGGTACTGAATTTGGGGAAGTAAACATGGCAAATGAAATAAATATCGCAGATGATCCAGTTGAAAAATATCAACAACTGGCAGAACATTCAGATAGTGACAAAAGTTCATTTGCTCTCATTCTCGACAAATTCGTAAAATCAATTGGTCATGTTGTAATGTGGGCCAACGCGCTCCTCATTGCAGCCATTATAACCCAGGTCACTCTGCGTTATTTTTTCGATATCAACTTTCCAAAACTAGATGAAATCCAATGGCATTTTTATGCGCTTGTTACAATGATCGGCATTTCCTACGCCATGGTAACAGATAGCCATGTGCGCGTTGATATTCTCTATACCCCCTTAAGCAAAAAATCCAAAAGACTTATAGAAGTCATTGGTATTTTAGCACTTTTAACTCCCTTTATTTACCTAATGATCGATCAGGGCCTCGATTATTTCTATGATAGTTACAGAGTAAATGAGCGATCCGATAGCCCAACTGGTCTTCCTGGTCGTTGGGCATTAAAAGCCATAATCCCTATCAGTTTTTGTTTACTTGCAATCGGCGCCCTAGCCAGGCTTATACACGACACCCATGCCCTCTTTATAAATGATGCCAGCGAAAGAATTGGCAAAGACTTAAAAGTCATTTTATTCGCTTTTATCTTTTTTGCAGCTCTAGGCTATGGCCTCACTCATTTAGTTGAAAGCACAGAAGATAAACTAGTTGTAACTATGTTTATCACTTTTATTGCCCTCCTATTCTCAGGCTTTCCTGTCGCCTGGGTTCTGGCCGGTGTCGGTGTTGGCTTTTGTGGCATCTCATACATGTTTGATAATGACATGATGAAATGGACAGGCCTTGAAAGCACGCTCTCGGGCCTCGATTACTTAACACTCGGCACTGTCGTAAATCGCACCTATTCGACCATGACAAGTGCGGTGCTTGTTGCCCTTCCAATGTTCATCTTTATGGGGCTTATGCTTGATGAATCAGGTGTGGCTGAACGTTTGATGAAATCAATGCAAAAGCTCTTCGGCACAGTCCGCGGTGGTCTTGCAATCACAGTCGCTTTAATCGGTATTATTCTAGCCGCCTCAACTGGCATCATTGGTGCCTCTGTTGTCCTGCTTGGCGTCCTCTCTCTTCCAACCATGATGCAACAAAACTACTCAAAGTCTCTTGCAGCAGGCGTTGTTTCAGCGTCAGGAACATTAGGCATTCTGATCCCACCCTCAATCATGCTTGTCATCATGGCTGATCAAATGACACTTTCCGTTGGAGATGTCTTCATGGCAGCTGTATTCCCAGGCTTTTTGCTCGGCCTTTTATATTTGGGGTATTTGTTCACATATGCTCAATTGAATAAAACTGCAGCCCCGGTTCCTGCCGACGCTGTAAGACCTGATTGGACAGCTGTTAAAGAATTGATGATCGCAATCATACCAACATTATTGCTGATCCTGTCAGTTCTTGGAACAATCTTCGCCGGCATCACCACACCAACAGAAGCCTCAGGCGTTGGCGCAATCGGCGCTACAATTCTAGCCCTTGCTTATAGAAAACTCACATTCAAAAAATTACACAACGTTCTAAAATCAACGTTTAATACAACAGCCTACATCTTCGCTATCTTCTTAGGTGCCACAGTATTTTCATTTGTGTTACGCGAACTCGGCGGCGATCAGCTCATTGAAAGCATGATCCACTCAACAGGATTAGGTGCATATGGCACTGTCCTATTCATCCTATTTATCGTCTTTTTACTGGGTTTTGTTCTTGATTGGATCGAAATCACCCTCATCATCTTGCCCTTAATGCGCCCCATCATCAGCGCACTAACGCTAGATGTCCCTGGCTTTGGTCTAGAAGATCCTCAAATCATTTGGTTTGTTATCCTGGTGGCCGTCACCCTGCAAACATCTTTCTTAACCCCGCCTGTTGGATTTGCCCTCTTTTATTTAAAAGGGGTCTGCCCGAAAGAAATAACCCTTTGGCATATTTATAGAGGTGTCATCCCATTCGTAATCCTGCAGTTAGTCGGCCTCGCTATTGTATTTTTCTTCCCAGAACTGGCGACTTGGCTGCCCTCGGTCGCTTATTAATCAGCCGATGCGGTCACGAGGCGTAAATAAATTATAGGTTACTAATGAACAATAGAGAACTCATCAATTCCTTTAAAAAAAATTTAGGAAAAAAGTACGTAATAACTGATGAAAAAAAAATGGAACGGTTTTGCAAGGGCTTTCGCTCCGGTGAAGGAAAAGCCCTTGCAGTACTTCACCCCGGAACTCTGTTAGAACAATGGCAAGTCATCAAAGCCTGTGTTGAAGCTGATAAAATCATCATCATGCAAGCCGCAAACACGGGCCTAACAGAAGGCTCAACGCCAAATGGTGTCTATGACCGTGAAGTTGTGATCATAAGCACCAATCGGATGGATCAAATCCAGGTGTTAGATAAAGGCAAACAAATTTTGAGCTTTCCGGGCTCAACTCTTTTCAAGCTCGAAAGAATACTAAAGCCCTTAAACCGCCAACCACATTCAGTCATTGGTTCTTCTTCTATCGGTGCATCAATCATTGGCGGCGTTTGCAACAACTCAGGCGGCTCCCTTATTGAACGTGGCGTAGCTTACACAGAACTCGCTCTCTTTGCTCAAATCACTGATCAAGGCGAATTGCAATTGGTCAATCATTTAGGAATAGAGCTAGGTGACACCCCTGAAGAAATACTCACACGCCTTGAAAAAGGAGATTACACTGAAGACGATGTGCTCCAAACAAACAAAAACGCCTCCGATAAAGAATATATTGATCGTATAAGAAACATCGACGCTGAAACACCCGCAAGATACAATACTGATAAAAGCAAACTCTACGAAGTAAGTGGCTGCGCCGGCAAACTCGTTGTCTTCTCAGTACGTCTCGATACTTTCCCAAAAAACACCTCAGAGGCTACATTCTACATCGGCACAAATACGCCTGAAGAACTCACTGAACTTAGACGCATAATCTTAAAGTCATTTAAAAACTTACCTGTCTCAGCTGAATACGTACACAATGGAATTTTTGATCTTGCCAAAAAATATGGCAAAGACACTCTTATGATGATCAAATATTTAGGTACAGATTATCTGCCAATGTTTTTTGCTCTCAAAGGAACTGTTGACGCTCACTTAAATAAAATCAAGTTTCTACCAAAAAATTTAATTGACCATTTTATGCAACTTATCAGCGGGCTTTGGCCTGAAATGTTGCCAAAATCTATTTTAAAATGGCGAGAAGATTATGAGCATCACTTGATTTTAAAAATGCATGGAGAGGGAATAGAAGAAGCCAGAGAGTTTTTAAAATCCTTTTTCAATGAAAACACAGGTGATTATTTTGAGTGCACTCCCAAGGAAGCTAAGCTAGCAGCACTACACAGATTTGCAGCAGCAGGCGCACCAGTTCGCTATCAAGCCGTTCATCACAAAGAAATAGAAGATGTAATAGCCCTAGATATTGCTCTAAAGCGAAATGATAAGAAATGGTTAGAAGTTCTACCAAAAGAAATTACAGACAAACTGGTACATAAATTTTATTATGGGCATTTCATGTGCCATGTATTCCATCATGATTACATAGTTAAAAAAGGTGAAAACCCAAAAGAACTCAAAGCCAAAATGCTGGAATTACTCAATGAAAAAGGTGCTGAATATCCAGCTGAACATAATGTTGGTCATATCTATAAAGCCAAACCCGATTTGGCAAATTTCTACAAATCAATAGACCCAACCAACAGCTTAAACCCGGGGCTTGGTAAAATGTCCAAAGCTAAAAATTACGCAGAAACACCGTAATCCATACCAAACATCCCTGATGAACTCGCAGTTAGACCGCATTGATAGATAGGTGCTCACTCGAGTAAGACTTAAGCAAAAAGAAGACGACCAAAATGAAGGGTGTCACAATGACAGAGTTCAAAAAAATCCTCATTGCCAATCGCGGTGAAATTGCAATCCGTATTTTGCGCGCAGTAAACGAACTTGGCAAAAAAACTGTCGCCATTTACGCTGAGGAAGACAAACTATCCCTTCACCGGTTTAAAGCTGATGAAGCCTATAAGGTCGGTGAAGACCTAGGCCCCGTCGCAGCATATCTCTCCATTGATGAAATCATACGCGTTGCCAAACTATCTGGCGCAGATGCCATCCACCCAGGTTATGGCCTCTTGTCAGAAAATCCTGAACTGGTCGACGCCTGTGAAGCCAACGGCATTACCTTCATCGGTCCAAAAGCTAGCACCATGCGCGCTCTGGGTGATAAAGCAAGCGCAAGAAAAGTTGCAATGGAAGCCGGCGTTCCAGTAATCCCAGCTAGTGAAGTCCTAAGTGAGGATTTTTCTGAAGCAAAACAAGTCGCCAAAGAAGTCGGCTATCCCATGATGCTAAAAGCAAGTTGGGGCGGCGGTGGTCGCGGCATGCGCCCTATTCACTCTGAGGACGAACTAGAAGAAAAAATCAGAGAGGGACGTAGAGAAGCTGAAGCCGCCTTTGGCAATGGCGAAGGCTATCTGGAAAAAATGATCCAACGCGCCCGCCATGTTGAAGTTCAAATTTTAGGCGATACCCACGGAGAGATTTATCACCTTTTTGAGCGCGATTGTTCTGTCCAACGACGCAATCAAAAAGTTGTAGAACGAGCATCAGCCCCTTACCTCACAGAAAAACAAAGAGCTGAGATCTGTGAACTTGGATTGAAAATCTGCTCCCATGTAGGCTATGAATGCGCTGGCACTGTTGAGTTCTTAATGGATATGGAAACAGACAAGTTCTATTTCATTGAAGTGAACCCACGCATTCAAGTCGAGCATACAGTCACAGAAGAAGTCACTGGCATAGATATTGTCCGCGCTCAAATTCTAATCGCGGAAGGTAAAACTCTAAGTGAGGCAACCGGCAAAGAAACACAAGGCGACATCCGCTTAAATGGCCACGCCCTTCAATGCCGCGTGACAACAGAAGACCCACAAAACAACTTCATCCCAGATTATGGGCGCATTTCAGCCTACCGTTCAGCCACAGGAATGGGCATCCGGCTTGATGGTGGCACAGCCTATTCCGGCGGTGTCATCACAAGATATTACGACAGTCTACTGGTAAAAGTAACAGCCTGGGCCACGACCCCAGAAGCCACAATCGCCAGAATGGATCGAGCTCTGAGGGAATTCCGCATCAGAGGCGTTTCAACCAACATCGCATTTGTTGAAAATTTATTACAGCACCCAACCTTCCTCTCAAACGAGTACACAACCAAATTTATTGACACAACACCAGACCTTTTCAAACTCAAAAAACGAAAAGACAGAGCAACAAAGATCCTAACTTACATAGCTGACATCACTGTCAATGGTCACCCGGAAACAGAAGACAGGGAAGAACCGGCAGCTAGTGTAAAGACGCCAAAAGCACCAACGCATGAACCAAGCACACCGCCAGCTGGCACAAGAACAATGCTTGAAGCTGAAGGACCAGAAGCAGTTGCTGATTGGTTATTGAACCAAAAGAAAGTGCTAATCACAGACACAACCATGCGAGACGGCCATCAATCTCTCCTTGCAACACGCATGCGTTCATTTGATATGGTCAACATCGCTGAAACCTATTCAAAAACTTTACCAAATCTATTTTCACTAGAATGCTGGGGCGGTGCCACTTTTGATGTATCTTACCGCTTCTTGCAAGAATGCCCCTGGCAACGGCTAAGAGATATCAGGTCAGCATGCCCCAATATCATGACACAAATGCTGTTACGCGCATCAAACGGTGTCGGCTACACAAACTACCCAGACAATGTTGTTCAGTTTTTCGTCAAACAAGCCGCCGAAACAGGCATCGATGTTTTCCGCGTTTTTGATAGTCTCAATTGGGTTGAAAATATGCGCGTTGCTATGGACGCCGTTTGTGAAGCTAACAAAATCTGTGAAGGTACCATTTGCTACACAGGCGACATCTTAGATCCCAACCGCGCCAAATATGACATCAACTATTATGTCACAATGGGCAAAGAGCTCAAAGCCGCAGGCGCTCACATTCTTGGCTTGAAAGACATGGCCGGCCTTTTAAAACCGGCAGCCGCTAAAATATTAATTAAAGCCTTAAAAGAAGAAATTGGCTTGCCAGTTCATTTCCATACTCATGACACCAGCGGTATCGCGGCTTCCACCATTCTAGCCAGTGTGGATGCAGGTGTTGATGCAGTAGACGCCGCCATGGACCCCTTCTCAGGTGCCACCTCACAACCATGCCTTGGTTCAATAGTTGAGGCCTTAAATCACACAGATCGCGACACCGGCCTAGATATCAAAGCCATTCGAGAAATCGCACTTTATTGGGAACAAGTTCGTGCTCAATACACAGCCTTTGAAGCCGGTCTTCAAGCACCAGCATCTGAAGTTTACTTACACGAAATGCCTGGTGGCCAATTTACAAACCTGAAAGCACAGGCCCGCAGCCTAGGCCTCGAAGAACGTTGGCCTGAGATTGCCCAAACCTATGCAGACGTCAATAAAATGTTTGGTGACATTGTAAAAGTTACGCCGTCTTCAAAAGTTGTCGGCGACATGGCATTATTAATGGTCAGTCAAGATATAACTCAAGCGGAAGTAGAAGATCCTGCTATAGAGGTTGCCTTCCCTGATAGCGTCGTCGATATGATGAAAGGTAATTTAGGCCAACCACCTGGCGGCTTCCCTAAAAACTTACAAAGTAAAGTTTTAAAAGGCGAGCAACCACTTCTCACACGGCCAGGCGCTGATATGCCAGCTATTGATTTGGAGCAAACCCGCAAAGACCTATCAAAAGAATTAGAGGGTCTATCAATCGATGATGAGGATTTAAATGGTTATTTAATGTATCCAAAAGTCTTCCTTGATTATATGGGGCGCCATAGAAATTACGGACCTGTGCGTACATTACCGACCCTCACCTTCTTTTATGGCATGAAACCTGGCGAAGAAATCGAAGCCGAAATTGCTCCTGGTAAAACACTTGAAATCAGATTGCTAGCCGTTGGTGAAACCAATGATGATGGTGATGTAAAAGTCTTTTTTGAATTAAACGGACAGCCAAGGGTCATACGCGTACCAAACAGAAAAGCAAAAGCTAGCGTCACCTCAAGGCCAAAAGCCATTGAAGGAGACCCAACCCATATTAGCGCACCAATGCCAGGCGTCGTTGCCTCTCTAGCTGTTTCGGTTGGTCAAAAAATTGGCGCAGGAGACCTACTCTTAACCATCGAGGCCATGAAAATGGAAACCGGAATTCATGCGGAAAATGATTGCACAATCAAAGCACTACATGTAAACGCTGGCAGCCAAATTGATGCAAAAGATTTATTGATAGAGCTTGAATAAATTAATAAACGAGTAAAAACACCTGCCTTAAGTTTTTTGTTTTTACTCGTTTATTCTATCCATTGTATGATCGACCAAGCAACAAATCAAACGCCTCTCGCACACTCCCACTAAGCACCCAGTGCAGGCCAAAACTCGCACCAATAAAAATCGAAAATAAGGCAATCATGGGTGAAAGAGCCAAAGTTGAAACTCCAGAAATTCCCTGCCCAATTGTACAGCCATGCGCCGTAATACCACCAGCTCCCATCGCCATAGCACCAAGCATATGACGGCGTGTCTCTCGCACTCCATCATAACTTTCAAAACGAAGTTCATTACACCAATATGCCATAATGAACGAACCAAGAAATGTCCCAACAACCAGAGCAACAGGGAACGTAATAACTGAGCCACTATAAGTCATGAGATAAACTAAACTATCACCAAGAGGTAAAACATAACTAATGGCCTGCACCCGCACTTCATCAAACGGGTCAGTTCCTAAATACCCAGTTGTCAAAAATGCCCCAACAACACAAAGACCAATTAAGATACCAGCAGCAATATCTCTTGGCGAAGAGCGAAAATTTTTATCTTTAAAACAAAAATAGAGAATGGAAAGTCCAAACACCCCTCCAAATCCCAACCATAAAAATGAACTTTGTTGCCCTGCCTCAATCCCAAATACCCATTCAAAAAAATGTGGCACACCCTGACCTTTAATCGGAGCAAGAGGAATATCAAATCGATCCACAAATTCATTTCGAAAAACAGAAAACAACCCACGCGCCGTCATATATCCAGAAACAGCAAGGACTAAAAAATTACACAATGACTTAAGGTCGCCACCAGCTGCACGGATAATAACACCATACCCACATGTACCAACCATTGCCATGCCCAAACCAAACAAGAGCCCACCAACAATAGCACCAAGCAAACCAAATAAAGGGTCCAGATAAAACACTTGTTCAATACGAGCCACATCGAAAAACAGCAAAAGCTGCACACCAATAATGGCGACAGCTATAGCCAAGGCCCATGCCCGCAAACGATCAGTTTTTCCAATTAAGATATAGTCTTCAACGGCTCCAAAAGTACAAAACCGAGCACGCCTTGCTGTGGCCCCCATAACAACGCCCAAAACTAAACCGCTTAAAATCAAGTATTCAGTCGTTGAAAAAAGTTCCATAAATCCTCAAATTTAAAATCTAAACTATGGGCAACCTGGAATGTCCTTACAATATAGATTATAAAGCACCGCAATCACTTCAGAAGCTTCCTTGCTACCAAGTGAATAATAAATCGTTTGTCCTTCACGCCGTGTAGTTACTAAATTATCAGCTCGCAATCTGGCGAGTTGTTGAGAAACTGCTGGTTGGCGCAAATTTAACAACGCTTCCAATTCACCTACCGATTTTTCACCCTCAGAAAGCATACACAAAATCATCAAACGCGTTTCTTGCGCCAATCCTCGCAAAAGATCACAAGCAGCCTTAGCGCTGTTTGACATACTTTCATGGCTTCCCTTTTCCATCAGGGTTTCATCAATATCCATAAGTAAAATCCTTAAAAAACCTCAAAAATACAAACATACATACATTCAGTATATACATATTATACAGTATCATTCCTTTTTCAGCAAAACAGTACAAACGTAATTAAAAACTAATGTACTTTAGTCTGAACGATTTTTTCATTCGGCAGCTTTTTCAAAATTACTTCTAACTGCCCCCAAAAAAACGATTCCCCAGGGTAACCTGTTATGCGACCAACTTCTACACCCTTATTCACAACAATAAAAGTAGGAGAAAATGCAAGCTGTTTCAAGAAACTGAGATCTTCAGGAAGTTTCTTATGTAAATCAACGCGGCGTAATGGCGCGACTTTTCCAGCAGATGTCCTATGATAAATTACACCTATTTCTTCATCCCACACTTCACACCAATGACAACCCCCTGCCTCAACCATAATAAGTTCAGCAGCAAGAGCTCTCGTTCCTCCTAAAAGAATTCCAAATAGAACGGTAGAGAAGAAAAATGAAATGAAAATTTTATAATATTTGTTTTTTATCATTTAAGAAACTTACATAAGTTTTCAGAAACATTCAATAGTGCGAATATTAGAACAGTAAATTGATTAAAAAGAAATAGAGAAAAGAAGTCGAAAACTTCACATTAATTTGATACAAATCAACTGTTAGGTAGACAATGAATGAAGGCAAAAAGTTAAACTCATAACATACTTAATACCAATAAATTTATGATTGAAAAATCTTATTATTCATATATGCGAATATAGCTATTGATTTATATCAAAAGCTATGTCATGTTAGGTCTTAAGTGCTAATTCGGATAAAAATCCCTCCAAAAAAACCGAATAGCACATAGTGGAGGGGGAGGAAAATCTAGATATGAAAAAAGCAATATGCACGATTGCTGCGTGCGCGCTTATCAGCGCTACAGCGGCGTCTAGCGCCATATCAATAAATGCAGCCTTAGCAAATCCCATTACGCCAGATAAGGTAAAAGTCATTGATGGAGAAATAAAAACTCCACTAACGAATAAGCCTGGTAACGCTGCTGATGGGAAAAACTGGTTTGCTAATCGTAAATTAGGCAACTGCCTTGCTTGCCATGCAAATCAAGAAATGTCCAACAAACCATTCCATGGGGAAATTGGACCAGCTGTAAATGCTGTGGCCACAAGATATTCAGCGGCTCAATTAAGAGCAATACTCGTCGATGCCAAATCAGTGTTTGGTGATCAAACGATCATGCCAGGCTTCTATAAATTAGACGCCGGCCAACGTGTCGCCAAAAAATTTAAAGGCAAAACCATTCTGAACGGCCAGCAGGTCGAAGATATTATTGCCTATCTACTGACCCTTAAAAAGTAAGGAACCTAAATAATGAAAGACTTATCACGCAGGGAAGTCATTGTTCTTGGCTCAACTGCAGCAGCAGCCATAATGGTAAATCCAGCTATGGCACTTGCTGAAGCAAAACCAGCCAAAGCACTTTTAGAAAAGTTCACTGGTGGCAAAACTATTGCATCAGGAAAAATTAAACTTGAAATGCCAGAAATTGCTGAAAACGGCAATACAGTCCCCCTCTCTTTCACGGTTGAAAGCCCAATGACTAAAAAAGATTACGTAAAACGCGTAATCATCATTGCTGAAGGCAATCCACGTGCAGAAGTAGCTACCTTTAATTTTTCTCATTTAAGCGGCGTCGCAAAAGCATCATCTCGCATGCGTTTAGCGAAAACCCAAAATGTAATGGCCGTTGCTGAACTGTCAGACGGCACATTCCACATGGCAAAAACAGAAGTGAAAGTAACCATCGGTGGTTGCGGCGGCTAAAGTTTATTGCTCAAGAACCACACGACTAATCAATAAATTTTGATTGAAAAGATTTAAATTGAAAGACTGAAGAACATGGCAAAATCAAAACCAAGAGTAAAGGCACCAAAAAGTGCCTCAAAGGGTGATATCGTCACTATCAAAACTCTTATCTCTCACGTTATGGAAACAGGCCTGCGCAAAAACAAAAAAACAGGCAAGATTATCCCAAGACGCATTATCAATAAATTCCAAGCTAAATTCGAAGGTACTGAAATTTTCTCAGTTGATCTTGATACAGCAATTTCAGCAAACCCATTTTTCCAGTTTTCAATGAAGGCTGAAAAATCTGGTGAATTTGAATTTATCTGGACTGATGACAACGGCGAAGTTTACACAAAAAAATCAAAACTAACAGTAAGTTAAGCCAAACATTGTCAAGACCAGGCACTACAAAGCGTAGAAGGCCTGGAAACAAAAACAAAGGCAATTCAATGTTAAGCGTTGCGACACTTGAATATGCCGGGGAGGAAATGATTATGAAAGGTACCGCAAAAACCAAAGCCCTAAGCGCTTTGTTTGCAGTTACAATGCTCTCAGCCACCAGCATCTCTTACATGCAGACGGTAAAAGCCGATGATGGTCTGAAAGACGATGGTTTGCCAAGTGGCATATCAAAAGTGATGGTAAAACCTACAACTAATGATGGGCCGCTGGACGAAATCTTTTCTGGTTGGCACTTCAGATCCAAAGAAACAAAAAATTTACAAAAAGACGACTTTGAAAACCCCGGATACCTTTGGGTCGAACAAGGTGAAGAGCTTTGGGCTACAAAAGATGGTTCAAAAGGAAAGTCTTGCAAATCATGTCATGACGACGCCACTAAAGCTATGAAAGGTGTCGGGGCAAACATGCCGAAATGGGACGCAAAGTTAAAACGCCCATTAACTCTTGAGCAACGCATCAATACCTGCCGCACCCAAGGTTTAGGAGCAAAAGAATGGAAGTGGGAATCAAGTCAAATGCTTTCCATGACTGCTTTCATCCGCAACCTATCCCGTGGTATGCCAATGAATGTTCAAGCCGATGGCCCAATGAAACCATGGGTCGAAAAGGGTAAAAATATTTATTACACCCGCGTTGGTCAATTAAATATGTCCTGCTCAAATTGTCATGAAGATAATTACGGCAAATATATTCGTGCAGACCATCTAAGTCAGGGTCAATCAAATGGCTTCCCAACTTATCGTCTAAAATGGCAAAAACTAGGTTCACTTCATCGTCGCTTTAAAGGCTGCATGAAAAACATTCGTGCAACTCCTTATAAACCAGGGTCAGATGAATTTGTCGCACTAGAGATTTATCTATCTCAACGCGGCAAAGGCCTGGAAATCGAAACACCAGCTGTGCGTAATTAATTAAGAAATAATTTCAATTGCGCAACCAAGTTATGGGCACAATGAATTGCCCATACCCCTACTTTATCCAAAACCGGGCTCAAGAAATCTCCTATTCGGTTTTGGGTAAAGTTTGACCGAAACTTCTGGTAACGAAACTAGTACCGTAATGATGCTCATGGATTGAACTTAAAGTCCGTCCATTACGAAAAATAAAGGAACCCCAAATGATATCTCGTCGAGAATTCATGCAAGCATCTGCAGCCCTCGCAGCTATTTACGGCACAACGCCCCCTTTGGGCTCTTTAAACGCCAAACAAAAAATAACAGAAGACGATCTTCTAGGTATGAAACCTTTTGGCAATGTCACTCTAGCTCATCTCACAGATATTCACGCCCAACTCATGCCTGTTTGGTTTAGAGAACCATCCATTAATCTGGGTGTTGGAGAAGCAGAAGGTAAACCACCTCACCTAACAGGCGAAGACTTTCTAAAACGCTATAATATCGAAGCCGGATCCGCCGATGCTTATGCCCTCCAATCAACAGATTTCTTAAAACTTGCAAAGCAATATGGACAGATGGGCGGCATGGATCGTATCGCAACCGTATTAAAACGCATTCGGTCTGAGCGCCCTAACAACACCCTCTTCCTGGATGGTGGAGACACCTGGCATGGAAGTTACACAGCCCTTCAAACAAAAGGCGCTGATATGGTTGAAGTGATGAACGCACTAAAACCAGATGCCATGACAGGCCATTGGGAGTTCACACTTGGTGAAGAGAGAGTTCAGGAAATTGTAGATAGCTTGCCCTTTGCTTTCCTTGGCGCAAATATTTTTAACAATGAATGGGAAGAACCCGCATTTGATGCCGTAAAAATGTTCGAAAGAGGCGGCGCTAAAATCGCTGTGATCGGTCAGGCATTTCCATACACCCCCATTGCCAACCCCCGTTGGATGGTACCAAACTGGTCTTTCGGCATCCGTGAAGATGAGATCAGAAAGCAAGTTCAAAGTGCTCGTGACAAAGGCGCAAACCTGGTTGTTCTCTTATCTCATAATGGCTTTGACGTTGATAGAAAAGTTGCAAGCCGTGTAAAAGGCATCGATGTCATCCTTTGCGGACACACCCACGACGCAATGCCAGAGCCGTTAAAAGTTGGCAACACATTGCTCGTTGCCAGTGGCTCAAACGGCAAGTTCATCTCAAGACTAGATCTCGATGTTGATAAATCCGGTGTCAAAGGTTTTAAATTCCGCCTCATTCCAATCTTCTCTGATGTCTTAACACCAGATAAAGATATGACGGCCTTGGTCAAAAAAGTTCGCAGCCCCTATGAGAAAGAATTAAACCGCGTTGTAGGGCAAGCTGATGGACTTCTCTATCGCAGAGGTAATTTCAATGGCACAGTCGATGATCTTATTTGCGATGCTCTATTAGAAGAGCGAGACGCAGAAATTGCATTATCACCGGGCTTCCGTTGGGGACCTAGCTTATTACCTGGTCAAAAAATCACTGTTGAAGATATCCACAATGTCTGCGCGATGACCTACCCCGCCGCCTATAGAACCAACATGACTGGCAAGCAATTAAAAGACATTTTCGAAGATGTTGCAGATAACCTCTTCAACCCAGACCCATACTATCAACAAGGCGGTGATATGGTACGTGTTGGCGGCCTTGGTTACACAATTGATCCTAAGAAGAAAATTGGTGAACGCATCACCAACATGACAGAACTAAAAACCAACACACCCATTGATATGAAAAAAGAATATGTGGTCGCCGGTTGGGCCAGTGTGAATAAAGATACACAAGGACCTCCAATCTGGGATGTGATTGAAAAATATCTCGCCAATCACACACCTGTTCAAGTCAAAGCTAACGACGGAATAAAAGTACTCGGTATGTAAAAAACACCGAACATATAGTTTTTTATTTATCTAAATATATGCAAATTTACGCATGCAAGCATCTTCAAGGAGGAGTGCTATGACAACGAAGCTTAACAAACCAGAGCTAAGCCGCAGAGCGCTGCTAAAGTCAGCAGCAGCAGGTAGTGTAACTTTGGCTGCAAGTGCTACAGTCACTACAGGGGCGACTACAGCCGCAAAAGCTCTAGAAAAAGAAACAAAAGAAAACCCAATCACAACCAAGCAAGACTGGAACCAAGTCCTTGGAGATGGTGTTGATGCCAACCCTTATGGCAAACCATCTGAATATGAAAAAAATGTCATTCGTAGAAGCGTTCCCTGGCTAACCGCCTCCCCAGAAAGTTCTATAAACTTCACTCCCCTACATGAATTAGATGGCATCATCACACCCAACGGCCTTTGTTTTGAGCGTCACCATGCCGGCATCGCTGAAGTTGACCCAACAGAACACCGCCTGATGATCAATGGCTTAGTCGACAAACCGCTTGTCTTCACAATGGAAGATCTAAAACGTTTCCCACGTACTAATAAAATCTACTTCCTAGAGTGTGCGGCAAATTCTGGTATGGAATGGCGCGGTGCTCAGCTGAATGGCTGCCAATTTACACACGGCATGATCCACTGTGTAAATTACACAGGCGTCCTATTAAAAGACATCCTCGCGGAAGCCGGCTTAAAAACAAATGCCAAATGGTTGATGCCAGAAGGGGCCGACGCCTCCGGCATGAACAGATCTGTCCCAATTGAAAAAGCCTTAAAAGATTGCATGGTCGCATTCAAAATGAACGGTGAAGCCCTCCGCCCAGAGCAAGGCTATCCACTTCGTCTAGTCATCCCAGGCTGGGAAGGTAATATGTGGGTCAAATGGTTACGCCGAATTGAAGTGGGTGACATGCCATGGCACGCTCGCGAAGAAACCTCTAAATATACAGATCTAATGGAAAACGGCAAAGCCCGTCGTTTCACCTGGGAAATGGATTGCAAGTCCATTATCACCAACCCAAGCCCGCAAGCCCCTATCACTCATGGCAAAGGACACACAGTCCTGACAGGGCTAGCCTGGTCAGGTCGCGGTACAATTGACCGTGTTGACATCACGTTAGATGGCGGCAAAAACTGGCAAAAAGCCCGTATTGACGGCCCAAGTCTGGATAAAGCATTACACCGTTTTTACTTCGAATTTGAATGGGACGGCCGCCCTCTCTTACTACAATCAAGAGCGATCGATTCAACTGGTTACATCCAGCCAACCAAAGATGAGCTACGTGAAGTTCGTGGCACAAATTCAATTTATCATAATAATGGCATTCAAACTTGGCATGTCAACGGAAAGGGAGAAGCTGAAAATGTTGAAATTTCCTAAAACTCTATCAATTGTTTTTTGTTCTCTTTTATTTGGGGCACCCGTTTTCGCAGGCGAACTAAACCTCGGCCGTGAAGCAACAAAAGCCGAGATCAAAGCCTGGGACATTGATGTCCGCCCCGACGGTCAAGGATTACCCGAAGGTAAAGGCACAGTTGAAAAAGGCGAACAAGTTTTTTCAGAGCAATGCGCTGCTTGTCATGGTGACTTTGGTGAAGGTGTCGATAGATGGCCGGTTTTAGCTGGCGGCTTGGGTACAATCAAAGGCGATGATCCTGTTAAAACCGTTGGATCATATTGGCCATACGCCTCAACTGTTTTTGACTATATTTATCGAGCAATGCCATTTGGCAACGCTCAGTCACTCAGCCCTGATGAAGTATATGCTGTTACCGCTTACATTCTTTATTTAAATGAAATTGTCGCGGAAGACTTTGAGCTATCAAAAAAGAATTTCACATCTATAAAGATGCCAAATGAGAAAAACTTCTTTGCAGATCCAAGGCCAGATACACCTTCGAGAAGCAAGAAAAAACCTTGCATGAAAAACTGCAAGAAAGAAGTTAAGATAACCAAACGAGCACGGATAATAAACGTAACTCCTGAGGAAGATAAAAAAACAGCTGCTAAAGAATAAAGTTTAAGGCTCAAAAGTTATTTTGAGCCTTTTATTTTTCAAAGGAAAAACAAAGGGGGAAGACAATGAAATTAAAATTTTTAAATCAACTCATCATGATCATAGCCATCACGATCGGAATGCTAACTTCATCAGTGCAAGCAAGCCAATCCATTAAAGATCAATACCCAAACTCAATGCTTTATTCAAAACCCATTGAAGTCATCCCGAATGTGTGGTCAGCCATTGGCACAAGCGGCCCCCCTCTTTATGACAATGCAGGCCACAACAACAACCTCTCCTTTATTGTCACAGGTGACGGTGTCATTGTTATTAATGGCGGCGCGTCTTATCTTTTAGCCAAAGCACTACATGATGAAATTAAAACAATTACCAAACAACCAGTAAAACTTATCATCAATGAAAATGGTCAGGGCCATGCCATGCTCGGCAATTCATACTGGGCAGAACAAAACGTTCCAATTCTAGCACACACTGAAGCAAAAGCTGAATTTAAAGAACACGGCTATGACAGCTTATCCAATCATCAAAATGTCATTAAAGAAAAATCAAAAGGCACAAAAGTCCACCTGCCAACAGAAACCTTCGAAGGCAAAAAAATAATTACAATGGGATCTTACACCATCGAAGTTATTAATTTTGGCCCAGCTCATTCACCTGGTGACATTTCAGTTTGGCTTCCCAAACAAAGATTAATCATCACCGGCGATATGGCCTTCCATGAACGTTTACTTGCTATTTTTCCAGACACAGAAGTATCTAATTGGATAGAAAGCTGGGATAAAATGGAAAAATTAAAACCACTTTATGTCATCCCAGGCCATGGCCACCCAACAAATCTTGATCAAGTCAGAAAGTACACCAAAGATTATCTGCTGTTCCTAAAAGGCAAAGTAAAAAAACTCATCGACGACGGCGGGACTTTACAAGACAGTTATAGCATCGATCAAAGCCCATACGCCCACCTCGACACATTCAAAGAATTAGCAAAAAAGAACGCAGGCCGCTTATTTGAACAATTAGAGTTCGAATAATAAATAACATCACGCCGAATTCAGGCGGGAGTTCACTTCCCATACTGAAACGATGAGACAGTCTCTAAAATGTGAATTAATCAATTAAACTTCCCCTCTGATTAGCCATTCACAAGAGAAACAAAAACCTTCTCCCTCCCTCAATAGAGACTGTCTCATCAAAATCTTTCCCCTTCATCAAAAAAACTAATCAAAAAAACGCGCCTCTTATACTTGTATTTTGAATATAAGTTATATATAAACACTTATATATGCAGACAGAGGAATGTACCATGACCCAATATCCCGTGACTATGAACATCACTCCGGAGATCACTCCGTTTTTTGACCCTGCAACAAACACAATAAGCTATATCGTCAAAGATCCATCAACGAACCATTGCGCAATCATAGATTCAGTCATGGATATTGATTATGCCGCAGGGTCTATCAGCTACACGCACGCAGACGCAATGATAGATCACCTCAAGAAAAATGACTTAACTCTTGATTGGATCATTGAAACCCACGTTCACGCTGACCACCTCTCGGCTGCCCCTTACATCCAGGAAAAATGCGGCGGTAAAATTGGCATTGGTGAAAACATCCTCATAGTCCAAGACACCTTCGGTAAATATTTCAATGAAGGCACTGAATTCCAAAGAGATGGCTCACAATTTGACGCACTCTTTCAAGATGGTGACAAATATTCAATTGGTGAAATGGAAAGCTTTGCCATGTTCACACCTGGTCACACACCAGCTTGCATGGTCCATGTTATAGGAAACGCCGCTTTTGTTGGTGACACCCTTTTCATGCCTGATGGCGGTTCCGCTAGAGCAGATTTCCCCGGCGGTGACGCAGGCCAGCTTTATGATTCAATTCAAAAACTATTAAGTCTACCAGATGATATGCGCCTCTTCATGTGCCACGACTATGGCCCGAACGGTCGCAACATAAAATGGGAAACAACAGTAGCAGAAGAAAAGCAGCACAACATTCATGTCGGTCACGGCAAAACCAAAGAAGAGTTTGTAAAATTAAGAACAGAGCGAGATGCAACTTTAGACATGCCAACTCTGATCATCCCGTCTTTACAAGTCAACATGAGAGCTGGCGAAGTTCCAAAAGATAAAGAAGGCAACCCAATGCTAAAAGTCCCTATTAAAGGTCTCAACTAAAGCATTAGCAAAAAACAAAACCTCAACCTTCACCTAACCAAAGTAACTAGGACCTCACTTATGGATATTAAAACAATTGATGAAGCTCTCTCGGTCAGCCCTCAAATACAACTTGAAGATATGCCTGAAATAGAAAAACTCGGTTTTAAATCCATCATCTGCAATCGCCCAGATGGAGAAGGCTCCGATCAGCCAACGGTTACAGAAATTAAAAATGCAGCCGAAAAACTAGGCATCTCAGTTCATTACTTACCCATAACTCAAGGGAAAGTCAGAGATGAAGATGCAGAAGAGTTTGCAAAATTACTAGGTGGATTGAGCTCCCCCACACTTGCCTATTGCAGAACAGGAACCCGCTCAACAACGCTCTGGGCTCTAAGCCAAAGCGCAAAAGGAAAAGATCTTCACTCAATTTTAGAAATCACGAAAGCTGCTGGATACAATATGTCTGGTGTGATACGGCGCATTGCAAATGGTGGCCAGACACCTACCGAAGAAGGTGATGTGTCACACGACATTGTCATCATTGGCGGTGGTTCAGGTGGCATAGCAGCTGCCTCAAGCCTTTTAAACAGAGATAAAAATCTTGATATCTGCATTATAGATCCAGCAGACACCCATTATTACCAACCAGGTTGGACTATGGTCGGCGGCGGCATTTTCAATGCCAAACAAACCGCAAAACCCTTAGCAGCCCTCATCCCCAAAGGTGTTCACTGGATTAAAGCCGCTGCCTCTGCATTTGAGCCTGAAAATAATGCTGTCATTCTCGACGGTTGCCGCGTTGTTAAATACAAGCAACTCATCGTGGCACCTGGTTTAAAATTAAATTGGAATGCAATTGAAGGTCTGGTCGAAACCTTAGGAAAAAATGGTGTGACCTCAAATTATAGATACGACCTCGCCCCTTACACATGGGAACTTGTAAAAAGTTTAAAATCTGGACGCGCTCTCTTCACTCAGCCCCCCATGCCAATTAAATGCGCCGGCGCTCCGCAAAAAGCCATGTACCTCTCGGGTGACCATTGGTTCAAAGAACAAGTCCTTAATAATATAGATATAGAGTTTTATAATGCAGGTGGAGTTCTCTTTGGTGTCAAAGATTACGTACCAGCCCTAATGAAGTATATTGAAAAATATAATGTGGACACACGCTTCACACACAATCTAGTAAAAATTGATGGCCCCTCTAAAACGGCCTGGTTCAATAAGACGGATAGTGATGGCAACAGCGAATTGATTGAAACAACATTCGATATGATCCACGTGGTTCCTCCACAAACCACACCAGATTTCATACGTGTAAGCCCTCTCGTTGACGAAGCTGGTTGGGTTGATATTGATCCCAAAACATTGCGACACAAAACTTATGAAAACATCTGGTCCATAGGTGATGTTATGAACGCACCTAATGCAAAAACTGCAGCAGCAGTTAGAAAACAAGCCCCTATCGTTGCAAGCAATCTCCTTTCAACTATGGGAAATAAAAAAATTAAAAATAACGGCGTTGCTCATTATGATGGATATGGCTCCTGCCCACTCACGGTTGAACGTGGTAAAATCGTATTAGCTGAATTTGGCTATGGTGGAGTTTTATTACCAAGTTTTCCTGAATGGGCACTTGATGGCAAGAAACCAAGCCGGGCCGCATGGTTTTTAAAAGAATCTATGCTACCTCCAATTTATTGGAAAGCTATGCTGCGCGGCAAGGAGTGGATGGCAAAACCAGAAATCGTCGGCTAACAAATAGGATCATCAATCAAGTGTGGCCAAACATTAAAAACAAGAGTGTGAACCTAAAGCAGTTTTTCCCTATTTTTGAATGGGGAAAAACCTATGACAAAGGTCAGTTTACTAATGATGGTATCGCAGCCATCATAGTCACCATCATGCTCATTCCTCAGTCTCTGGCTTACGCTTTATTAGCTGGCCTCCCGGCAGAAATGGGCATTTACGCGTCGATCATCCCCATTATTCTTTATGCTATTTTTGGGACCAGTAGAGCCTTAGCCGTTGGCCCTGTAGCAGTTGTCTCATTAATGACCGCCGCTGCTGTTGGAAACATCGCCGAACAAGGCACAGCCGATTACATAACTGCCGCGCTAACCCTCGCATTTCTATCAGGTGTATTTCTAATTCTTCTCGGTATCTTTCGCCTTGGCTTTATAGCAAACTTTTTGTCCCACCCAGTGATCGCAGGCTTTATCACCGCCAGTGGAATTATCATCGCAACCAGCCAGATCAAACATATCCTCGGCATTAATGCGAGCGGACATAACCTTTATGAACTTATAAGCTCTATCTTTTCTCACCTTGATGAAACAAACATAATCACATGCCTCATTGGCCTTTCCTCCATAGCCTTTCTATTTTGGGTCAGAGGTGGCCTAAAACCACTTCTTTTAAAACTAGGCCTAAAACCTAAGCTTGCAGAAATACTCAGCAGAGCAGGACCAGTTGCAGCCGTAGTCTTAACAACTCTCATTGCCTGGGGCTTTAATTTAATAACGCAAAATGTTGCTGTCGTGGGCGATGTCCCTCAAGGTCTCCCACCTTTAAGCAGCCCCTCTTTTTCTTTCGACCTTTGGTCAAGCCTCATAGGTTCAGCCATCTTAATTTCAATCATTGGCTTTGTTGAATCAATCTCAGTTGCCCAAACTCTCGCTGCTAAAAAACGACAACGCATAGATCCAAATCAAGAGCTTATCGGCCTCGGCGCTGCAAACCTTGGCTCCGCATTCTCAGGCGGCTATCCAGTCACCGGTGGCTTTGCCCGCTCTGTAGTAAATTTTGATGCCGGCGCAGCAACACCAGCCGCTGGTGCTTACACAGCCATAGGTCTGGCTATCGCCTCTCTCTTACTAACCCCTCTAATCTTTTTTCTTCCCAAAGCAACATTAGCAGCAACCATTATCGTCGCAGTTCTTTCATTAGTAGACTTTTCAATTTTAAAACGAACATGGGATTACTCAAAAGCAGACTTCATTGCCGTCACCGCCACGATCTTAATCACTCTCTTGTTTGGCGTAGAAATCGGAGTGAGTGCTGGTGTGGTTATTTCTGTTTTTATTCATCTTTATAAAACATCGCGGCCTCATATTGCCATCGTCGGTCAAGTCCCTGGTACCGAACATTTCCGCAATGTAGATCGCCATAAAGTCATCACTCAAAACAACATTCTGACCATCCGTATTGACGAAAGTCTTTACTTCGCAAACGCCAGATTTTTAGAAGATCAGCTTTACGACATGGTTGCAGAACATCCCAAGCTGGAGCATGTCATTCTTATGTGCCCCGGTGTCAACGAGATTGACATGAGCGCTCTTGAATCTTTAGAAGCCATCAATGAACGCTTAAAAGATTTAAATGTAAAATTTCATTTCAGTGAAATCAAAGGCCCTGTAATGGATAAGCTTGACGAAACTGATTTTTTAAAACATCAAACAGGGAGCATTTACCTAAGTCAGCATCAGGCAATTTGTGATCTGACCAAAGGAGCTGACCCGAGCTGCAATGAAACTGAAAAAGTCCTAGAGGAGTAATAAATTATGAGTTTAAAAATAGGTGAAATAGCCCCCAATTTTAATATAGATACAACCAATGGCCCGATTGATTTCCACGAGTGGATTGGTGAAAGCTGGGCATTTTTCTTTAGTCACCCAGCAGATTACACACCCGTTTGCACAACAGAGATGGGAAAGACATCAAAGCTAGAAGATCAATTCACCAAGAGAAATGTAAAACCAATTGGTCTATCAACCGACACAATCGAAGAGCATAAAACTTGGATTTTAGATATTAATGACACCCAGCAAACAACACTAACTTTTCCCATCGTCGCAGATCCAGATTTAAAAGTCGCCAAACTTTATGAAATGATCCATGAAGAAGAAAGTGAAACCGCAGCAGTTCGTTCAGTTTTCATAATTGATCCAAACAAAAAAATTCGGCTCACAATGACATACCCAATGTCAGTCGGTAGAAACTTTGATGAAATCTTACGAGTGATAGATGCATTGCAACTAGGTGATGAGAAAAAAATCGCAACACCAGCTGATTGGCGTCCAGGTGAGAAAGTCATCATCCCACCATCTATTTCAAATGAAGATGCAAAAGACATTTTCCCGCAAGGTTGGGAAGAAATCAGACCTTACTTAAGAATAACAGAAGTTTAAGAAACCAAACAAAAAAGCCCGCATCTTCTAATTTGAAAGATGCGTGCTTTTATAAAAATTTCCCTTAAAAACTAAAGTCCCTTTTCGATGCGCTCTAACAGCTGATTACGATTAGACGCAATATCAGCCACGGTTAAATCATCTAAGACAGCCATAAACGCATCTGTAGCTTTCATCATAGCTTTCGATAATTTGCAAATCCCAATCAAAGGACAACTATTGGTCTCAGGATTAAAGCATTCAACAACATCAAGCGGCCCCTCAGTCAATCGAACAACATCACCAACAGTAATCTCTTCTGCCGGGCGTCCTAAACGAAACCCACCATAGCGCCCACGCACAGTTTCTAAAAAACCAGCCTTCCCCAATTCATGAACAATCTTCACAATATGCGGCTTTGATAATTTATGAATAGTCGCAACATCTTCAACTCGCACAAGATCAGGTGAGTGCAATGCAGCCAATTGCATTGAGCGAAGCGCATAATTTGAATAGCTGGTCAGTTTCATAAATAAAAGTCCAGAAAATAAATTTTAGTCGTCCATCAAAACTCAAGATTTAAAATCTGAGTCTAGGAGGTATAATAAATATTATCGAAAAAGGGAAGTTCTATCTCATTTATATCAAAGAAATACTAGATTTATAAAAAAGATTACAGCCATGTTAAAGACGTGGCTTTAAAGTAAATTGATCTCCCAGCCGATGCCGCCAAGCGCGCCCACTTAACCCGGCTTTGTACCCAACAACATAGAGCTTTTTCATATATTCAGGATCAAAAATTTCTTTGGGTTTTTCCTGAAACGTCTCTGGAACTGAAGTTAAACGAAAGGCAAATCCATCACGCCGAGCAAGTCGCTCCAAACCAATAAGATCCCCACGTCCTTGATATTTAATCAAGGTACTAATCGAGCGTTCCGCAATGTCAGTCACACCAAGTTTCACAGATTTATATTCGGCCGCAATCTTTGTATTTCTCAAAAGCCAAAACGTCTTTTTCGGACGAATACCAAGTCGTCGTTCAATCGCTTTCACTTTAATAGATGTAGGATAAGCAAAAATTTCATGTGTCACCCCACCATCCACATGTAGTTCCTGATATCGCTTACCATCAATCACCACATCAAAAGCAACCGGTGGAAATACTCCAGGAATAGAAGCCGAAGCCAATAAAATCTTTCTGATTAAATCAGCAGCAAAAGGATGACCAGATGTGGCTATTTCACCAATGTTCCATATCATCTGCCGTTGCGCATCCAGATTAGTTGTTCCAATCAAAAGAAGGCGGCCTCTTCGATGCTCACGTGCAATGGCTCGTAACAGCTTTGCATCAACTTCTTTTTTAATTGTTTTTATCAAAGGCGCAGGGTCACCCAGCGCTGTTCCACCAAACAATGCCGTCAAGGGTTCGATCGAGAGAATTTGCGACGTTTTGGTTTCAGTATAAAAACGCCGAAGCGTTTCATCATATTCAGACCCTAAATACGCAAACGGCGCGATTAAAGCCCCCGTAGAAACTCCCGTCACCAACGTAAACTCAGGACGGTCGCCTCGTTCGCTCCATCCTTTTAAAAACCCAGCGCCATAAGCTCCATCAGCCCCGCCACCAGAAAGAGCCAAAACATCATTGCGCCGTGCAAGAGCTGGATTAATTCGTATTTTACGGCGTCGTTCTTCAATCACACTTTCAATAAAGGGCGGTAACTCATCTCCCCACGATCGAATGCGCTTAAATCCTGAAATATGAGCTTTGTGATAAGAAGCTTTAGCTGGAGCTGGATGAAGACGACCAACTGTCGAACAGCCCGCAAGAGAGGTTATAAAGCCGATCATCAAGAAAAAAGAAAAGACCGGGCGTATAGAACTCTTTTTTAAATTCAGTAATGAAACAACTTGAACGCAAAACATGAAGGGCACACCCCAAAACTCTAAACTGACGAAAACGATCGGAGAAACTTAAATGATCATAGCAACTTAACAAATAGAAAGCCAGAACCTCATATCTTAAACACCGCGAATTCCATTTGCCTGTAACAAAGAAACCGCAGCCTCTTTTGCCTCCAGGCCAGCAGATCCATTGACCCCCATATGCTTCAAAACGATGGCGCCTTCCTTAAGCAAAAACAATTGTCTTGTAAGCTTCTCAGCAATTTCTGGAGAGAGTTTCCCGCTATCAGTTTCCAATTCACGAACAATCTTAAGAACCGAGTTAAACATCAACTTTTTATGTTCGGTACATTGATTATAAATAGGATCATCCACACATTGAAATTCCGACGATGCTTTAATAAACATACATCCCTGAAAATCAGGTTGCTGAAACCATTCTTCCAAAACATCAAACACCGCCAAAAGCTGACCAAGAGGGGACGAAGCCAACTCCTCAACCCGGCGGAAAAACCAATTCCTCAATTGCTCATCACGCAACCGCAACACTGCCAAAATCAGGTCATCTTTGGTTCGAAAATGTTTGTACATAGACGTTTTAGATATACCAGTTTTCTTCACCAGCATATCCATGCCAGTGGCAGTAAACCCATTTTGGTAAAACACCTTAAGAGCTTCCTGAACCAATTCATCACGTTTAGAGGGCCTCATATCATCTCCTATATGAACAGATCAGTATATATACCCTACAAGCTATAAAAACTCAATAATTGAGTTTAAAACAATGATTTGACTTCTTTTCAGATCAAATTATTCCCATCAAAACCACATAGAAAATTTTTAAACTTGACAAAAAAGAACAATCGGTACACATTGAGGCTAACTAAGTGTACCGATCAGTAAGCATTGATCTTCTTAGAAACAGTAAGCTTTCAAAAAAGGAAATGATCATGTCACGCCCTCCCCTTCCCCCGTTTTCAAAACAAACAGCCATACAAAAAGTAAGAGCCGCTGAAGATGGATGGAACAGTAAAAATCCTGAAAAAGTCGCCCTTGCTTACACTGAACAGAGCATCTGGCGAAACAGATCGACATTTTTAAAGGGAAGAGCTGAGATCATCGATTTCCTGACCGAGAAATGGAAAAGAGAACAAGATTATCGATTGATCAAAGAACTATGGGCCTTCAACGAAAATCGCATTGCCGTTCGTTTTGCCTATGAATGGCATGACAATGAGCAAAATTGGTTTCGCTCATATGGCAATGAAAACTGGGAATTCAATAAAGAAGGCCTCATGCAATGGCGCATTGCTAGCATTAATGATCTTGCGATTTCTAAAAGTGAAAGAAAGTTTTTCTGGGAAACAGATCTAAACAAAGGCCGCAGACCAGGTGATCATCCAAGCCTTTCTGATCTTTCACTCTAAAATTCAAACACAACCAAGCTTTGAAATGAATTCTCTATAATAAGGAGGCTTAAATGGCTCGCGCTTTTGCAAAACTAGCATTCACCCCAACTGTTCAGTCGATACAAAAACAACAAGGATCAGCTGAAACCTATCAAAAATTTTTAGAAAATGATGCCGAACAAGCCAACAAACTCACAAATAGAGAAATAGAATTCATTTCTGAAAGGGATGGCTTTTACCAGTCATCCGTATCTGAAACCAATTGGCCATACGTCCAATTTAGAGGTGGTCCCAAAGGCTTTTTAAAAATCATTGATGAGCAAACAATTGCTTACGCTGATTACCGAGGCAACCGCCAATATATCAGTACCGGAAATTTAACGACCAACAACCGCACATCATTAATTCTCATGGATTATCCAAATCGCCGACGTTTAAAAATATGGGGTGAGGTCAACATCATTGATGCGTCAAGCAATCCCACCCTCATCTCAAACTTACATGACGAAACATATAGAGCCCTACCAGAACGAGCCATTCAAATCACCATCAAAGCATTTGACTGGAATTGCCCGCAACACATCCCTCAAAGACTAACTCTTGAAGAACTCGAACCCCACATCCAACCCTTAAGAGAAGAAATTGAAAAACTAAAAGAAGAGAACAAACGCCTAAAACAGCAAACAAACGATTAGTTCTAAAAAATCTTATCAGCTCAATAATTCAATTAACGCAAGTCCCTTGCCTAACAAAAAATAAGTTTTATACAACCAGCTTCAATTGACCAGTTTATTTGCTAGTATCCAGCAATCATTATCAAATATAAAGCTAAAGCAAATGAAACAATCCATCTTAAGTTATTGCAATGACAATACCCTCATCTTACCTCAATCACTTTATCATATGACAGATGCGCACCTCATTATGTCTTATAATGAAGCCAGTGTTTTTTATAAAAAAATAAATTATGAAATGAGAAACATTGAGTTCTTTACCAATAATCCATGCTTCATTTATGTAGAAAATGGTGAAGAGACCTTCACACACCCAGATGGGGATCAGTTGATTTTAAAATCAAAAGAGATGCTGCTCATCCCTAAAAACACATTCATGCTCTCAGATTTTCAAAGTGAGCATAAACCTTTAATCGCATATATAATCTTTTTTGACCAATCACTCATAAAAGAGTTCTTAAAAAAAACAAACGGACCAATTCAATCAAATACCACCAAAGCTAAAAGCTTTAAAATGCCAAAGAGTGATCACATAACCTCATATATCGAAATACTAAAAACAACATATGAAAAAGTATCCCCCTCAAAAGAACTCTTAAAAACAAAACTTCTAGAGTTACTCTTTCTACTCGACACACTCGATAATAAAAAAAATCTTCGCCCCTTCTTCACAGCCGAAAATGAAGACAACACCAAAAGAAATATCAAATACATTATGAAAGAGCATGCCAGTACCAATCTAAGTATTAAAGATTTAGCGCTCATCTCAGGCAGATCCCAATCTAGTTTCAACCGAGATTTCAAAAGACAATATGGCTGCACACCAAATCAATGGTTAAAAGCAAGGCGCCTAGAAAAAGCGTACACACTTATAAAAGAAACAAGTCTTTCAATCACAGAAATCGGCCTAGAAATCGGATATGAAAACACATCTCATTTCATCAAAGCCTTTAAAGAAAAATACGGCCATACCCCAAAGCAAATGAGATTAGAAAATTTATGCTAGAAAAACGGCATTTTTGAACAGCCACCGTTAGTCCCTCTCTTCAGAATGACCTATCAAAATGAATATTTCAGCAAGGAGAAATATCATGAGCATTTGGGTCACCCTGGAAATGAAAGTAAAAAGCGGAGAAATTGAAAAACTAATCCCCTTTCTAGAACAAAATTTACAAAATGTTAGAGGCTTTAAAGGTTCTCTCAGCGTCTCACTTTACTACGATGAAAAATCTCGTAACTTCTTAATATATGAAGAATGGCAATCTCAAAAACACCATCAAGACTATATCAAATACATCAAAGAAAATGGTGTCATGAATAAATTAATGTCATTCATGGAAACCGCTCCTACAGTCAATTACTATTCAAAATTGCCTCTTTAAATTTCAAAACAATCAAAAGGAGGTAAAGATGAAAACATCAAACAAATTGGTAACACGCAGATCAATACTAAAATTTTTAGGCGTAAGTTCACTCGGCCTGTTCTACGCTAACCTCACTTCAAATGGAGTTGGTGGAACAATTAATTCTGCTTTCGCGGCATCAGTTTCAAAGAAACTCGATACTGAAAGCATCATCGTTTTATTAGAAGTAAAATTAAAGCCTAAGACAAAAAGTGATTTTATCAAATTTCTAAATGCAAACTTACCAAACGTCCGCGGCTTTAAAGGCGCTAGAACAATAACTGTACTGCAAAATGAAATAAATATGAGTTTAGTCATCCATGAAGAATGGAAATCAAAAGAACATCATCAAAACTATATTAAATTCATCACAGAAAATGGTGTTATGAACAAACTAACAAGCTTTCTGGTAGATCCACCATCAATGAAATATTTCAAAAAATTGAAAATTTAGTAAGGGCATAAAAAAAGGCCTCCCACTGTTTGAGAGGCCTTTTTAATCTAACCATGAAATAGCTTACTAACTAAGCAGCATGTTTGGAACGGACACGTCTTTTTTGCTGTCCACCAAATTTATTACCTGAAGGCTTCTGCCCATCACGCTTTTCAGATTTTTGTTTTGCTGTATTCTTGGCTGGGTTTTTCTTCTTACTAGCATGCTTCACACCATCAGAAGATTTACCGTGAGTCTGTTTCTGACCCTGGCGCTCATTAGAGCGTTTATCTTTTTTACCTTCAAAACGCTTGCCTTCGGCACGAGCACCATCAGCTCGTTTCCCTGAAAATTTCTTACCTTGAGAAGATTTCCGCTCACTCCCGCTTTCACCCACTCGTTCACCCATTGGTGACCAATCAGAGCGCTTTTCACTAGATCTTCCACCATCACCATGTCTGGAGCGACCAGCCTTAGATCGTCCATTTTTAAAGCCGCCCTGCCGAGCACCACCAGAACTGCGCCCTTTATAGCCACCACGCTGAGGTTTCTTTTTACCAGCAGCAGGTCCATTTTTAGGAACTTCAATATGAAATTCATGATCTTCGTCAACTTCAATCGGTAAATTGATCAAACGTTCAATCGCACGTAAAGTTCCTACATCTTCCGGATCACAAAAAGAAACAGCTATACCAGATTTACCAGCCCGTCCGGTCCGGCCAACCCGGTGAACATAGTTTTCAGGTTCAATTGGCAATTCATAGTTCACCACATGTGTCACATCGTCAACATCAATGCCACGGGCTGCCAAATCAGTTGCAACCAAAACCCGAATACGTCCATTCCGGAAATTTCTTAATATCTTCTCTCGAACACGTTGACGTTTGTCACCATGAATAGCATCAGCCTGTACATTATTCTTTAAAAGAAAGTCAGTGAGTTTATCAGCACCGCGTTTAGTCCGCGTAAAAACAAGCACCCGCTCAACGGCACCATTATCAAGCGTCTGTAAAAGCAAGTCTCGTTTATTAGAGCCCTTAACATTCATAACTTTATGATCAATGGTCTCAGCAACAGTTGTTTTCTGTTCTATTTCAACAAAAACCGGATCATTTAATAAAGCCTGAGATAATTTACGGATCTTCGGGTTCATTGTAGCAGAAAATAAAACAGTCTGATGAGACTTAGGTAAAGCCTTAGAAATATCCATCACATCATTAATGAAACCCATATCAAGCATACGATCAGCTTCATCTAAAATAAAACTATGAGTTTCATCAAAAGTAATACCGCCACGCCCAACATGATCCATCAAACGGCCAGGTGTCGCAATCAACACATCAACACCGCGCTTTAATTTTTGAATTTGCGGACCATAAGGTAAACCACCAGCAATCACTAAGTGAGTAAGCTTTGAACCAGCAGAAAAACTAGCAATACACTGACCAATTTGCTGAGCCAACTCACGAGTTGGCGCTAAAATCAAAGCTTTTGCGGTATTAGGTAACGGTTTAGATGGGTTTTCAATTAGCTTATGTAATAAAGGAAGTGAAAACGAAGCTGTCTTACCACCACCAGTATGAGCTATACCCATTAGGTCATGACCTTCCATCAAAGCTGGAATAGACATAGATTGTATTGGTGTTGGCGCTTCAAAACCTTGTTTCTCTACAGATTTTAAAAGTGGGGCAGCCAAGCCTAGCGCATCAAATTGCGTCAAAGCAAATATCCTCTCGCGGTTTCAATGACATATACATGTCATGTTTTCTCCGCGAACACAGAAAGCTTCAACAATGGACTCTTTAGGAAAAGAATCTCACAAAGCTACTCTTAAGTTATAAACTTAAGAAGGGAAGGCGGAATTAAAAATTAAATGAAAAATCATCGCACTAACTTTTGAAGTGCAACAAATCTGTCGCTTAAGTCACTTATTAATGAAGCAAAGTCAAGAACAAACGTGAAGTTTACGAAAAAACTTTAATGCGCTCCGCCTAAATCTTCAAACATTCCACCCAAAAATGGTTACCGGATTTATGAAATACGCGGATAATTTCGCAACTGCTTTCGTGGCGGTTTCTGGAGGGAAACTGAAGCCACACTAATAAAGAGCAACCTAAAGGTTCACTAAAAAAGTGAACAGCTGAAACAATAAGAAAACATCAGAAGTGCAAAAAAATGATCGCTAACGTAAAACTTTAAGAGCACCCAAATACGTTCAAAAAGAAAAGTTCTCTATGCTAGTTTTGCGAATCAAAAGCAAAAAAACGAATCATTTATCTTAACGAACACGGTTAATTCACAAAACGCATATGGTTTTAAATACAAAAAAAATACGATTTCAAATTTTTTTTCCACAACTCGAAAGAAAAAAAAATGGCCACCTCAACAAATAATTTTTCACTCGCTCCAGAGTTATTAGCAGATACAATTCCGCTAAAATCAATCGGTGGAAACACCTTATCCCTTTGTTATCTCGGGCTCATGAATAATCAACATTTTCCATGGCTTATCATGGTTCCTCAACAAGCCAATTTGAAAGAAATCATAGACCTTTCGAAAACAGGTCAACATAAATTAATGGATGAAATCTCTCTTGTTTCAAATCAAATGCAAACAATTTTTGCACCCTATAAACTAAATGTTGCTGCCCTAGGAAACATAGTTGCACAGCTTCACATTCACATTATAGCACGCAACGAAAACGACGCTGCCTGGCCCAATCCGGTTTGGGGACATGCCCCCACAAAACCTTACGATGAAGAAGAAAAACTTAAAATAATCAACCGCCTGAAATAAAGGAATAGACTAACGATCAGCTATTAACTGCAAATTTTTCCTCTTGGCCCACGAGTTGCTTCTATAAAACTGAAACGTTCAAGAACAAAGACGCAAGAACGACAGATAAACTTCAGCCAGCAGCAAAGGAGCGCAACATGTCACTTGGTGGAATATCCGGCGGAACCTTCGATTTAACCAGTTTAAAGGCTCTAAGACAGGAAAAAGGGCTAGAACTCTTTAAACAGAACGATACAGATAAAAGCGGTGGGATCTCAATTTCAGAGTTTCAAAAAGCTCATGAAACTAATCCTCTTGCCCCTTTGACACAGGCAAAAAATACCGACCAGGCCTCCCTAGAAGAAATTTTTGCCCACTTAGATGCAGACGGAAATGGTGAAATAGGTATCAAAGAATTTAGAGATGCAAAACCACCAGCACCAGGCGGCAACTTTGCTCCTGACACACTCGCATCACTACTACAACTACAAGAAAAGAGTTCTGAAAATCCTTTTCAAAAATTAGTAGAAACAGCATCTAATAAACAAGATACAAATTCTGATTTGCTAGATGGCCTCTTAAAAACATTGTCATCAGAAGACAAAAAGTAAGATCACTTTTTTAATTTTAGAATTGATAGATAAAAATTGAAATGCTCTGCAAGGTATTGCGGAGCATTTTTTATTAAAACCTTCAAAATAGATGCAAACACATCTCCAAAATTCCCAATCATAAAAGTCAAATCAATCAAACCAAATACTCTCATTTCTCAAACAACAAAAGCCCTCTAACTCACTGTGATATTTAAGACTCTTCAATCCGAGAAATTAGTTAGAAAGAAAAAATTAATCTTTTAGATTCATTTAGATAGATAAGGTTACGTATCGTTATCTTTCAAAAACAGCAGGAAACAAAAATGACTACAGCAACAAAATCAAAAGCAAAGCCTAAAAAGGTCGTCGCTAAAAAAACATCTACCATTACTAAAAAAGTAATCGCAGGTGAAAAAATCTCAACCAAAAAAATTAAAACAGCTAAGAAAACAACAGCTGCTAAAAAGGCTCCGGCTAAAAAAGCAACTGTGAAAAAAGCTCCAGCTAAAGCAGCTGCGAAAAAAGCTCCAGTGAAAAAAGCAGCAGCTAAAACAACTGCAGCTAGAAAAGCTCCAGCCAAAAAAGCAGTAGCTAAGAAAACTCCAGCTAAAGCAACTGCTGCAAAAAAAGCACCGGCTAAGAAAACTGTAGCGAAAAAAGCTCCGGCTAAAAAAGCTGTAGCTAAGAAAGCACCAGCTAAAGCAGCAACTGCGAAAAAAGCACCAGCTAAGAAAACTGTAGCGAAAAAGGCCCCAGCTAAAAAAACAGTAGCTAAGAAAGCACCAGCTAAAGCAGCAACTGCGAAAAAAGCGCCAGCTAAGAAAACTGTAGCGAAAAAAGCACCAGCTAAGAAAGCTGTAGCTAAGAAGGCTCCGGCTAAAAAAGCAGTAGCTAAGAAAGCACCAGCTAAATCAGCAACTGCTAAAAAAGCACCAGCTAAGAAAACTGTAGCGAAAAAAGCACCGGCTAAGAAAGCTGTAGCGAAAAAGGCTCCGGCTAAAAAAGCTGTAGCTAAGAAAGCACCAGCTAAAGCAGCAACAGCAAAAAAAGCGCCAGCTAAGAAAACTGCAGCTAAAAAAACTACGACTAGAAAAGCACCAGCCAGAAAAACGACAGCAAAGAAAGCTTAAGTTTTATTATGATCAACACATCAGGGTTGAACTTTATACAAAAATGCACCGGCGAATAATTATTCACCGGTGCATTTATCACTATTTTTGAATTAAATTGACTAACAATAGTTTTAGTTAAGGACTACCAATGTTCATCTTTAACTCTTCTCTGCAACGAGAGAGCCAGGAAAGAACAAACGGTCTAGTCTCTAATCCAAACCCACCTAAATGACAGCGATGCGTATAAGCAAAAAGCGCAATATCAGCTATGGTCAATTGGTCACCGGCTAACCAATCATGATTGGCCAAATGTTGATTTAAAAAATCAAGCGCTTTTTCCCCTCGCTCAACACGCCACAACTCACGCTCTTCTTTCTTCTTTTTTAAATAAAACATTTGAAACATTGAGACCGCAATATAAGGCTCATGACTATATTGCTCCCAAAACAACCACTCATCCACTTTAGCTTCTAAAAAAGCATCCGTCGGTAAAAGGCCTGTTCCACGTGCTAAGAAACGTAAAATGCCATTTGATTGCCCAATCACTCGCCCATCATCCAACTCAATAAGAGGCACCTGGCCAAAAGGACTTTTTATCAAAAATTCTTCGCTTCGCGTTTCACCTTTAAGCAGATCAATTTCTACCCACTCATAGTCCAAGTTCAAATAATCCGCCAGAAACTTAACTTTCAAACAATTACCAGATTGCGCATCTCCATAAATTTTCACAAAAAATTCCCTTTCAAAAATCAAGCAAGATCCAGCCCCTTATGCGCCCCAGTCATCTCATCGTGCAATTGAATTAACTCGGCAAGTGATGGGGCAACTTTCCAATTGCCTATCTGCTTTATAAACTGACAAGTTGAATGACCTTTATGCAAATGCTCATAAGCCTCAACCCAATCATCATAAATTCTGAGTTTCTCTTCATCTTCAGGAGACCAGTGCTCTACCATGTTCTTAGTCACCCGCCGGCGCAACAATGGATATAGATTTAATTTCTCAACGACTTCAGGTTTCATCCGCCAACTTTTGGGAGTAAGGCGAGCACGAAAACTATTTTGGCTACGACATAAACTTTGATAAAGAGGGTCAGTACCTAAAGCATCAAAAATCTTATGCGTGTCTTCATCCCGCGGCTCTAAAGGTCTGGAAGAAACAATAACCCGATATCCCGCAAATGTGCGGTAAATTAAAAATCCAATATCATCAAAACCATCCGACTGGTTTCGAACAAAAGCCTCAATCCTAGAAATAACGGCCTCGTGCCTCTCTTTTTCTTTTCTTATATTTTCTTCTATTATCTGAGATGTGCGAAGCAGAATTTTAGACAAAAAAGAAGGAGGTTTTATATCAGAAACATCCACATCAATATCAACAAACATCAACTGAGCTGTATTGAGAATCTGACAATGGTACTTGTTCCGAGTGATGATAGCTTGCTGAGAAGTCTCCTCCCCAATAGTTTTTAAAATTTCTTCGTTCACCACACGAAATGGATAATAGAAATCTTCATCATTCGGAGATCTGTTAAAAGCATTTACAATATCACCAATACGCTCATGCGCTTTTGTCTCCGCTTCTGCCTCAGACCTATCAGAATATCCCCAGGATGAAATATCTAGTGTGTCTGGTAAATCAGAGAGGTCACTGCCAGCAGGCAAAAAATCCTTAGTTTGTACAATCGCTTCAATCCGTTTCCAATAACGTGGTATAAACATTGTGTCTCCCAAAAGCTCACAAACAAAAAAGGCATACAAGAGGTGATAACCTACATGTATGCCTAAATAAAATTCATTTAGATAAAAATTATATCACTCTGCCTCATTGGCAGATTGTGCGTTCAATTGGCCATATTTCTCTTCACCCAATTTTTCAAAAAGCTCCAATTGAGTTTCAAGAAAATCTATATGACCTTCTTCATCTGAAAGCAGATCTTCAAACAATTTCATTGTCACATAATCACCAAGTTCATTACAAACTTCTCTTGATTTCTTATAAGAAGCACGAGCTTCTAACTCACCAGCTAAATCTGCTTCCAAAACTTCTTTGAGGTTTTGTCCAATTTGCAAAGGTGCCACAGTTTGCAAATTGGGGTGGCCTTCAAGAAAAATAATCCGTTCAATAATCTTGTCAGCATGCTGCATCTCTTCAATAGATTCTTCACGCTCTTTTTTGGCTAATAAACCATAACCCCAATCATCCAATAAACGATAGTGCAGCCAATATTGATTAACCGCACCAAGCTCTAAAAACAAAGCCTCATTCAACCGCTCAATGACTTTTGCTTCACCCTTCATGCTCTTCCTCCTCGAAGATTTATTTGTGTTTTTTGAATTTATTCAGGCAGTGTAAACTATAATAGAAAAATGACAGAAAGAAATCAGTCCCCCGCACAACTTAAGCAGCAGATACTTTGCGCAAACGCTCACGCGCAATAAGACGCGCCGTCTCACATTGCACATGCTTTTTCTTCAACCTGTCTATGAAAGAAATAATTTCAGCTTCTGCGGTTTCCTGCTTGCGATGATACCCTTCAGTAACACGAACAATAATATCAACAACTCTAGGAAAACAACCACAGCACTTCCCGCGCTTACTCATGGCATGATAAACTTGCCCCGGAACAATGAGCCGCCAACAATCTTCCTCTAATAATTCTGTTATAACACCAGCAATCTCAGCTTCACTAATCACATTACAGCTACAAACAAGCATTAGCAGTACTCCCTATTTAGAGGAGCTAAAAATGCAAAAGAACTTATAGATTGAGATATTTTGGATGATAATGAAAAGAAGTCTATCAAAGAAGAAAGAATGCATGAGAGCACATAATTTAAGCTGATAGAAACAGCACATAAAGCAAGCAAAATCATATTGTATGTCCTAAAATCGAAAGGGTTCAAGGCCCCAGCATCTAAGGTTAAGTTGCTTGATTATGCGTGAAAGCTAAAAAGAGTCAAGTTAGCTATAGGTTTAAGTTAATTTCCCGCCTCACAATTGAGTTATACCCAGCCAACTCACAACCACAGCTTCAATCCCGCTCTCATCTCTTTTATAGTCTTTTTACCTTGACGAACATCTCACACAAAAACAGAACAAAATAAGAACATTTTTAACGAATATCAATTTAAACTCAACTCTAAAACATCAGGCTCAAAAGGGTGCAAAGTTAAATTATGTCAACCACCACCATGAAAACCACCTGCCCAAACTGTGGGACAGAAATCAAATTAGAAGATCAAATTGCCGCCCCCCTGATCGCTGAAAAAACAAAAGCCTTCGCTCTCAAAGAAAAAGAGTTTGAAGAGCGCACCAAAGAGTTTGCAAAACAAGAAGCCGCTAAAGAAATTGAATTTGCCAAACAGCTCGAAGTTCAAAAACAAAAAATTGAGCAAGACGCTTTAAAAGCTGCAACAGCAACAGCAACCGAAAAAGCCAAAGCTGAAACCGCTCTAGAAATGGAAGCCAAGAGCAAAGAGTTAGAAGCAGCCAAAAAACTCATGGCTGAGCGCGAAGAAAAATTAAAACTCGCCCAAGAAAAAGAAGCTCTTTTTTTAGAAAAAGAACGCCTCCTTCAAGACAAAGAACGCGAGCTTAACCTCACGGTTCAAAAACAAGTCAGTGCTGCAAAAGAAGAGATGTTTAAAAAAGCCCAGGCTGAACTAGGCGAGACACAAGCCCTCAAGCTTAAAGAAAAAGATGAGCAACTCTCTTCAATGCAAAAGAAAATTGAAGACCTTCAAAGACGCGCCAGCCAAGGCTCCCAGCAATTACAAGGCGAAGCCTTAGAGCTCCAGCTAGAAGAACAACTCGCAGCCAAATTCCCTCATGACACCATCAGCCCTGTCGGCAAAGGTGTCTCCGGTGCTGACATTCAACAATTTGTCATCACCCAAACGGGACAAGCCTCAGGCTCTATTTTGTGGGAGTTAAAGCAAACCAAAAACTGGTCAAATGACTGGATCCCAAAACTAAAAACAGATCAAAGAAACGCCGGCGCAGAAATCGCCATACTCGTCTCCAACGCTCTGCCACAAGACGTTGAAACCTTCAACTTCTATGAAGGGGTCTATGTCTGCTCCCCGCGCTATGTGCTGCCCCTGGCACTGATCCTGCGCCAAACCCTAATGGGCATCACTAAAGCCAAAGTGGCGCAACTCGGCCAGAAAGACAAAATGACATTGGTTTATGAGTACCTCACCGGCAACCAATTCAAACACCGCATTGAAGCCATCTGCGAACAATTCCAATCGATGCAAGAAGACCTCAACAAAGAAAAAGCCGCCATGAACCGCATGTGGGCCAAGAGAGACAAACAAATCAACGCAGTGATCGAAAACACAGTTGGCCTCCACGGCGACCTAGAAGGCATAGCCGGCCAATCCATGCCGCAGATAGAAGGGCTGGAAATAGATCTGCTAGCGAATGAGGAATGAGTGCGATCCAAGAAAGTTAAAATTACTGCTTTTGACCCAAAAGAGAAATCGTTGGTTAGCAATCAACAAAAGTTGGCAAATAGAATGATTAATTCATGGAATAATTCCAATTCGCCTATTGAGTAGGCGTTCCAAAATTACGAAAGCGCCTCAATTAGCTCGATGGGCGTAATACAAGGGGACTCTTTTCTTTACCATGGTCACTCTAGTTCTTCTCAAAACCTCCGGTCAATCGGTAGCATCATCACTTAAATATTCACTAATCATATCAGTTGTTAAAATTAAAGTCGTTTGCGAGGGGGTTGCCCAGTGAGTGACCGCCACGCGCTCTTTCTGCGTCTTGATAAACTCAATCATCCGCATAAATTCAGGTTACTCACCCTTCGTGGATGATTCAATGATTGTGTACTACTTGATTATCTCCAAGTCTTTACGGTCTGCATATAGTCGAAAATTTGCAATCTGCGCTTCTAGCGAACGATCATCTTCCTGCTCTTTTGTAGATACACGGGCTAAAATTACAGCTTTCATGACTTACTCTTTCCCTTCTGCAGAAAGTCTATTTCATCAATTTCTTTCATTATGCGGTCTGTTTCATTTAGAGCCACGATGATGCGCTGGTAGTGCATAATATCATCAACGGATAGCGTGCGGCTCTTACGATCTTTGAGCCACTTTTGTGCGGGCTGATAACCGCCAATGTAAAACTCCCATGCAGTTTCCGGCACGTTGCCGAAATACTGGCCTTCATTGATCCAGACTTTGCCATCACGATAGCTATTATTGCCAATGGTCTGGACTTCGTTATCTCCGGCTTCGCGATATGTTGTAATTAGGTCGTCTAGCGTATCGGATTCCATTAAATGGAGGCTGCGAAGCTCCGTGCCCTTTTGTACCAAAGCCTCAAACTTTGCTAGATCATTGGGGTATGGAATACGAGGAAAATCAAGGCGAAGATATTCATTATATGTTTGACGATATGATGGGCTATGGAGAACGGCATACATATAGTCAAAGATATTTTCTGGGCTAGCTGTCGGTATTTTTGATTTAATAGAGCTATAAATTTTCGGATTTATATTGGCTGTTTTCCCCCCCATAAGACCATCTTCATAAATGTAAAGCGGACAACAGTAAGTTTGTTCTTTTGAATTTATGGATACTGAATTTAGATCGGTAATAGTGTTACAGCATAAGACGTGTGAAAAATCCTGAATGGATAATTGTCGGCAAAATAAAAACATTAGGTTTTCTTTTGAAACAATATGCTTCATTACTTCGTCCCGTGGACGACCATGAAATGCGCTAGAATTACCTGTATAAGCTGTTTTTCTGGCATCAAACGGCCTATAAAGAATATCAACTATTGAGTATTCGTTTTTTAACAAATCTTCTTGTGCTTTCTCAACAGTCCAAACTCCACCTTTTTTAACCTTATACTCTTCGTAAAATTCAGTCGTAGATAGCGAACTTAAATCAGAAGTAACTTTTTCAATTTCTTCCTGCGAAAATTGTATAGCTATGGAGTCCTTTTTCGTTTGAATACCGCTGTTATAAGCAGGAAAAATTTCATTAACCTTGAAACCCAAATCATATTCAGCCTCGCGCTCGTAATTTTTTGGAACGAAATAAAAATTAGGTTCTTTATATTCAACTTTTTGAAAAGCTACGTCCTTTAAATCACAAGCGGTTAGTTTTTGATATTTAACTTCTCTTTTGCCGTAACTATCAACATGATAAACGTTTGCAAGTTTTTTACTGGCTTTGGGTTTCCTAACAAAAATTGAAATGCTGACTCCTTGCTGAATATCAAAAACATTTTCATCAACTGATCCATCAGGCGCGGTTTCTTTCTTTTTTGTGCTGCCGTGCAAATCATAAATATAAATATCGCTGAAAGTTTCCAGCAGATGTTTTCGCATTTGGCGATGCGTTATACCATCCAGAAAGCTATTATTTGTAATCATGGCCACAACGCCTTGGCCGTTCTTTTCTACGTAATGCTCGGCGTAGCGAATAAATTTAATGTAATCATCATCCAAATTGATTTTCTTCTCGTTCAAGTCCTGTTTGTAATCGGCAATCAAGCCTTGTATCCACTCGCCTTTGTTAGAACTACTCACTGCATACGGCGGATTACCAAATGCCACCATGATGGGCATGTTTTTCTTGATCCAGCTTGCGTCATTGGCTTCGCGGGATAACCAAGAGGCAAAGAGCGTATCCATTTCAGGGTGGTGTTCTTCAAGGCTATTCGTTAAATACACACTTAAACGTGGTGGGGTTGTTACATTTGATGGCTTATATCCTGTTTCCTGCAATAACAAATCCAGCTTCATGTGGCACATGGCGTAGCTGGCCATAAGTAATTCAAAGCCATGTAGGCGCGGCAAAAGATCGTTTTCAACGTAGCTGCTCCAAATACCTTCCTGCCCTTTATAGCGTTTATAAATCTGTTTTACGGCTTCGGCTAAAAATGTGCCTGTGCCTGTGGCCACATCCAGAAGCTGCACCTTATGCACTTCCTTTTTGACCATCTTACGGCCTGTTTTTGTACGCTTGTCGGATTCCTGCGCTTCAACCTCAATTTCAATTTTGGATTTGTCGGCAATCCCGTCTTTCAGGTTAAAATGTGTTTTCAACACTTCATCAATGGCTCGGACAATGAAATTGACCACGGGTTCGGGCGTATACCAAACGCCACGGCTTTTACGCAGGGATTTATCGTATTCAGCTAGGAAAGTTTCATAGAAATGCAGCATCGGGTCGTTCTGCCCCGTAGCCGAGCCAAAGTCTTTCAAGATTGCATCAAGGTCAGAGAATAGAAAAACCTCACACAGCGCATCCACAATCCAGACAACTTTTTCATCAAGCTCTGATCCGGCAATATAGCTAAAAAGCTGGCGCAGGAATGGGTTGCTTTTCGGGATAAGCAGCAAGGCTTCACTTCGGCTAAAATCGTCCTTGGTTTTATCATGCAAACGCGCCGTAAACAATCCATAGGCTATTGTCTGCGCATACACATCGGCAAACTGATCTTCGGTCATGTCGTGCATTAAAACGTTCTGGAAGGCTTTGAGCTGATCTTTCAGGCTGCTTTCTTCTTCACTGCTCACCACATTGTAAAAGATGTGCTTCATCAGCTTGGCTTTGTGCGCCATCATCTTTGCCAGTTGCTTGGCAGATTTAATGGTCTGGCCTTGGAAAGCAGAAAAGTCCAAAAGCAGAGTTTTTAGGCGGTCGTAGTTTTCAGGGATTGGCTTGATATGGCCGTTTTCAATATCCGCGATACGTATCACATCAACCTTTTCGCCATAACCATAAAAGCGAAATTCCAAGTAGTCCGTCAAAACAAGGTTATCAAGGGATTCCAGATAGCGTTTAAGCTGATCTGTCTTTTCTGTTTTGGATAGATCAGCGTCTACGTCCTTGGCTTCAATATAGCCAACGTCAATTTTGCGCCTATGAAGGATAAAGTCTGGTGCGCCACATTTGATATGCGCGGGGTCATTGATCGCCGTTACATCCGGCATAATATCTTCAATGAGGATTTTTAACGCTGGACGATAAGCATGCTCGCGTGCAATGCCCGTTTTTAACTGTTTTTGTATATCTTCTATATATTTTTGAAACGGCATTACCCACTACATCCTTGCTACATCTTTTAATAAGTCTTCGTACACAATATCTAGCTTATCAGGGGGATAAACTCCTTTTATTGGTTATTTACTGCGCCAAGCATAGCAAAACGTGGTGATTTAGTACCTTGCTCTAGTTTCTTAGCATCTGCTTTCAGGCGATCAAACTGACTGTCATTAAAGCCAAGCAATAATTTCTTACCTCTGATACCTATTTGCTTGCAAGTCTGAACAAAGCCCATCAAAGCCAAGATCGTATTTGGCCGTTTTCTAGGAAAATGCGCCGGAATGTTATCAATCAGCTTTTCGAAGCTTCGCGTATCAATGTTCAGATCATAAAGTCCCTTGGTTATTTCTTCCCAATATTACATGAGAATGGTTCTTGACAAGCTAGCGCAGAATAGGTCTTTCTGTGTCATGTCGCGTTGTATGCCAAGGGTTTTAAAAGGCTTTTAACTTGCGTGATTTTAATCGTACTTCCAGAGGTAATTTCTCTGGTGTTTTTTACCCTGCAAACAAGTCATGCTGACAATCGTAATCATTTTTCAGCTCCACGGCTTGCACTGTATTTACTAGTCTGTTCCAAATCCTTAACCTTATCGTAAATAGCTATTTTATTGGTGCTTGCATGGCACATAAAGCCAATTATGAAAGAATGATACAAGCTGATGCTTTATCAAGAGAGCAATTATCAATGGTTGAATGGTCGCAGCCAGAAGCGCTTTTCATTCGCACTTGGAATGTAGAAACTTACATTGATGATGGTGTGAAAGCTGTTGTGTTTAATATTGATAAAGAACTGGATACAGAAGTTTTTATGATGTTGAAACCTGAGGAAGCTAGAGAGATTGCTGTAGCATTATTAGAAAAATTAGAAGCTTTGAAGGCTGCTTGAATTAATTCAAATTTTTAGATCATAAGTGTTTAAGTGATAAAATTTAATAGGTCCTGTATTGGCACTTTTCAGACATTCATTTTAATTCAAGTTACTGTAAAATAGTAAACATCTAGCCCCTCAAAATCAAAAAAATGGAGGAATAAACAAAAATGTTCGACCACGTCACTTTCATTTTATTCCTGACCATCCTAGCTACATCCGTGATGGCGGCATCCGCTGCCATTCAAGCGGTACGATACAAGTTTGATTATTTCGGCGCAGTTTTTCTATCTGTTATAACCGCTGTCGGCGGCGGGTCATTGCGCGATATACTCATCGGCATTTCTCCGGTTTTCTGGCTGAACGATCAAATTTATTTACTCACGGCCATCCCCGTTGGGATCATCACTTTTTTTCTAACAAAAAAGATAGATTTCGCAACGGGTAGCAAATTAAAACTGCTCTCCCTGTTTGACGCCGTCGGCCTTGCCCTCTTCACATTAATCGGTGTTAAAATCGCACAAAATAATGATCTATCAATATTAGTTTCAATCATCCTCGGCTGCATCACCGGTATCGGCGGTGGTTTGCTGCGCGATATGCTCTGCGGTGAAACACCAATCGTTCTTAAAAAAGATATCTACGCCACGTTATCGATAGTAGGCGGCGCACTATATCTGGGGTTAGCCGCTTACTTCCCAGACAAAGTCAGCATTGTCATAGCTTTTTTATTCATTGCCCTCACGAGAGCCTACTTCGTCCTCTACTGGCCTGTAAATATGGCAAATAAAGAATAGAAGATCAGAGTGGTCTGATTACCCAAATTTTGGAAAAACAAAATCAAGGAAATTAAAAAAATGACCTACATAGCCACTTTCGTTGCATCAGTACCAACAGAAAATAAAACCATTTATACAGAACACTTAAGCGAATCCGCAGAGCTTTTTAAAAGACATGGCGCTACCAGGGTCGTTGAATGTTGGGGAGATGATATTCCAGAAGGTAAACTAACGTCATTTCCATTAGCTGTTAAATGCGAACCAAATGAAACAGTAGTCTTTGGTTTTGTTGAATGGCCCTCAAAAGCAGATCATGATGAAAACATGCCAAAGGTCATGACTGAAATGGAAGAAAGCATGATGTCAGGTAAAATGAAAGAACCACCCTTAGATGGCAAACGAATGATCTTCGGAAGTTTTGAAGTGTTATTAGATACCTAAATAAAAACCCCCGCTTAGCTATTAGCTATACGGGGGTTCTTTATTCTTGTTTATTTTATCAAACAGATTATTTGTTTTGTCTGTTCTCAATCAGGTCATCAACAACCGCTGGTTCTGCGAGTGTGGAAGTATCACCAAGATTACCAAAGTCATCTTCAGCAATCTTACGCAAGATACGGCGCATAATTTTACCAGAACGTGTTTTCGGTAAACCAGGTGAGAACTGAATAAGGTCAGGTGAAGCAATCGGTCCGATTTCTTTTCTAACCCAAGTCACAAGCTCTTTTTTCAACTCATCAGTCGGCTCATCACCTTCCATCAAAGTCACATAAGCATAAATGCCCTGGCCTTTAATATCATGCGGGTAACCCACAACAGCCGCTTCAGATACCTTATCATGCGCAACCAAAGCACTTTCCACTTCAGCAGTACCCATACGGTGACCAGAAACGTTGATCACATCATCCACACGGCCCGTGATCCAGTAATACCCATCTTCATCACGGCGTGCGCCGTCACCTGTAAAGTACAAGCCTTTATAAGTTGAGAAGTAAGTTTGAACAAAACGCTCATGATCACCATAAACAGTACGCATTTGGCCAGGCCAGCTATCAGTGATAACCAGGTTGCCATCAGTAGCACCTTCAAGGAAGTTGCCTTCATTATCAACCAATGCAGGTTGCACACCGAAGAACGGACGTGTCGCCGAACCAGGTTTCAAAGCTGTCGCACCTGGTAGCGGCGTAATAAGAATGCCGCCAGTTTCAGTTTGCCACCATGTATCAACAATCGGGCAACGACCATCACCAACAACATTATAATACCAATCCCAAGCTTCCGGGTTGATCGGCTCACCAACAGAACCAAGCAAGCGCAAAGTTGAACGGTCTGTGCGTTTTACCAAGTCTTCACCAGCACCCATTAACGAGCGAATAGCCGTTGGCGCTGTATAGAAGATATTAACACGGTGCTTATCAACCACATGCCAAAAACGGCTTGGTGTTGGGTAAGTCGGCACACCTTCAAACATCAAAGTAGTCGCACCATTAGCAAGCGGTCCATATACAATATATGAGTGACCTGTTACCCAGCCAACATCAGCCGTACACCAGTAAATATCACCTTCGTGATAATCAAACACATATTCATGTGTCATAGACGCATAAACAAGATAACCACCCGTTGTATGCAAAACGCCTTTAGGTTGGCCAGTTGAGCCAGATGTATAAAGAATGAAAAGCGGATCCTCAGCATTCATTTCTTCAACTGGACAATCAGCACTTACTTTTTCAAGTTCGTCATGTAGCCAAACATCCTGGCCGTCAACCCAAGCGATGTCTCCGCCGGTGCGCTTAACCACAACATTCTTCACATCGTGTTGTACTTTTTCTAGAGCTTTATCAACGTTAGCCTTCAAAGGCACTTTACGGCCACCACGTAGACCTTCATCAGCAGTGATGACAATTTTACTGTCACAACCAGTAATCCTGTCAGCAAGCGCATCAGGGCTAAAGCCACCAAACACGATGGAGTGCACAGCACCAATACGTGTACAAGCAAGCATTGCATAAGCCGCTTCAGGGATCATAGGGAGGTATAAAGTAACACGATCACCTTTTTGAACGCCTTGCGCTTTCAAAACATTTGCAAATTTACAAACACGTTCATGTAGTTGTTTATAGGTAATTTTCTCATCTTCGGTCGGGTCATCACCTTCCCAAATGATAGCAACTTGATCGGCACGTTTTTCCAGATGACGGTCAATACAGTTGTAACAAACATTCAGTGTGCCATCTTCAAACCACTTAATGTTCACATTATCATGGTCGTAAGACGTATTCTTTACAGTTGTATATGGCTTGATCCAGTCAAGGCGTTTACCTTGCTCACCCCAAAACTCATCAGGGGTCTCGACACTAGCTTTATACATTTCAAGATATTTATTATTATCAATGTGGGCATGGGCCTGCCACTCAGACGAAACATCAAATACTTTTGTTTCTGACATATTATTGCTGTCCTCCCCTTAGCACAGTTATAATTGCGCAAAATTTAGAATTTAAAATTAAGAAATATTTTTAAAATTATTCACGAAATAAACGCAGAAATAACGTCTAATGATTAACAAAGTTAAAATTAGAAATTATCCAATTTATTAAGGCAAAACCTCAAAAATACAATCTAACTAGGCTGTTATTAGCTCAAATATCTAAAAAGCAAATGCATGATATCGACCACATTGCTAATCAGAATTTTTCATACGAAATGTTTGACAGAATTCTTCGCAGATAATAATTGACTATTAGGCTAATTTTTACCTCATCATGGCCACTTTAGGCCAATTAATCCGCCTAACACAAGTCCAACAGTCTAAAACAACATACTAAAATACCACCAAAAGCGTTTTTTTTTGAAATTTGCTTCAAACAATAGAAAAATACAGTTTTAGCTTGCATAAAGATGCGTTCGAGCCTATAAACCCTCTTTCATTTCATATGTCGTCCGGCAGGGCATGCCGTGGCGACCAATTTCGCGTTTGTGCAGCACATTTCTAAAACTTATTAGATAGATCTGCTCACATTCATATTTTTAAGTAGGAGACGCAAATGCCCAAACTGAAAACCAAAAGTGGTGCAAAAAAGCGGTTCAAGCTCACAGCCAGTGGCAAAGTGCGCGGCAATCAAGCTGGTAAACAACACGGCATGATCAAAAGAACCAACAAATTTCTCAGAAACGCCAGAGGCACACAGATCCTTCAAGATTGCGATGCTCGCATCGTTAAGAAGTTTCTTCCCTACGGCTAAGCTAGATAGCTAATTTTTTTCTGTTTTTTACTTTTTTAGGAGCACCACCATGTCACGAGTGAAAAGAGGCGTCACAACTCACGCCCGTCATCGTAAAATTATCAAAGCTGCAAAAGGCTATTACGGCCGCCGCAAAAATACATTCCGCATTGCAAACCAGGCTGTAGAAAAAGCCGGTCAATACGCATATCGCGATCGCAAAGCAAGAAAACAAAATTTCCGCTCACTATGGATCCAGCGTATCAACGCAGCAGCCCGAGAACACGGCCTAACATATGGTCGCTTTATCAATGGCCTCACAATCGCAGGCATCGAAGTTGATCGTAAAGTTCTAGCTGACCTGGCCGTCCATGAGCCAGCATCATTCAAAGCATTGGTAGAAAAAGCACAAGCTTCTCTAGCTTAACGCAAACCAATTGCCAAATTGAACGAATTTAAAAATACCCTCCAATTTGGAGGGTATTTTTGTATGAAGCACTTGAAAACTAAAATATCTCAAATTCAAATAAACTTTATAGAACTAAGCCTCTTTAAAAAGGGGTACACCTTTGCATCAAATTGAGCTAAATACTCTCTAATCAAATTTACGCACGATAAAAGACAAAAAAGGCGACCCATGTCAGAGCTGGAAACACTAGAAAAAGATCTTACCAAAGCGATCAAAGAAGCAGCTGACCTTAAATCTTTAGAAGAAATAAGAGTAAGCGCGGTTGGAAAAAAGGGCTCCATCTCAGCTCTGATGTCTGGTCTTGGCAAGATGGCCCCTGAAGAACGCAAAAGTTTTGGTCAAGCCGTCAATAAAGTAAAACAAGCTGTCACCACAGAGTTAGAGGCCCGCAAAGAAGAGCTCGAGCGCATCGCCCTTAATGAGCGCTTAGAAACCGAGCGCGAAGACGTCACGCTCCCAGTGCGCCAAAGCCCAGCGCTGACAGGCCGCATTCATCCCATCAGTCAAGTATGGGAAGAAATCACCGAAATCTTCGCTGACCTGGGCTTCTCTATGGCAGAAGGCCCCCATATTGAAACTGATGAAAACAACTTCACCAAACTCAATATCCCGGCTGAACACCCCGCAAGACAAGAGCACGACACCTTCTACTTTAATGAAAAAGAAGATGGCACAAGACGCGTACTAAGAACGCACACATCAACCGTGCAAGTTCGTGTCATGGAAAATGAAAAACCGCCTCTGCGCATCATTGCACCGGGCCGCGTTTATCGCTGTGATAGTGACCAAACCCACACCCCAATGTTTCATCAGGTAGAAGGGCTCGTCATTGATAAAGACACCCACATGGGTCACCTCAAATGGGTCTTGGAAGAGTTCTGCAAAACTTTCTTCGAAGTTGACGATGTAACCATGCGCTTTAGAGCCTCTCACTTCCCCTTCACTGAACCATCAGCAGAAGTAGACATAGGTTATTCCAAAAAAGGCGATGAGATGATTATCGGCGGTGAAGAAAAATGGCTCGAAATTTTAGGCTGCGGCATGGTTCACCCGAACGTGCTGCGCAATGTCGGCCTCGACCCTGAAGAATACCAGGGCTTTGCTTTCGGCATCGGCATTGATCGCCTTGCCATGCTCAAATACGGAATGCCTGACTTACGTGCCTTTTTCGCAGGCGATAGCCGCTGGCTCAAACATTATGGCTTTAGCCCACTCCATGTGCCAACCATTGCAGGAGGACTGTAATCATGAAGTTCACACTTAGCTGGCTAAAAGACCATCTCGAAACAGACAAACCTCTGGATGAAATTCTAGAAAAACTCACACTCATCGGCTTAGAAGTTGAAGAAGTCGTCAACCCTGCCGAAAGCTTGAGCAAATTCGTCATCGCTAAAATTGAAACTGCAGAAAAACATCCTGACGCAGATAAACTTCAGGTCTGCACAGTGAACAACGGCACTGAGACAATGCAGGTTGTCTGTGGTGCACCCAATGCCAAAGCAGGTTTGCTTGGCGTGTTCGCACCTGTTGGCACCTATGTGCCAGGCATTGATTTCACACTAACCAAAGCAAAAATTCGCGGCGTTGAATCAATGGGCATGATGTGCTCTGAAAGTGAACTTGAGCTTTCTGAAGATCATGAAGGCATCATCGAGCTTGGCGAAAACGCCGCTGATAAAATCGGAACCCGCTATGTTGATTTCGCCGGGTTAGATGACCCAATGATCGAAATCGCCATCACACCAAACCGCCCAGATTGCCTCGGCGTTAGAGGCATTGCCCGTGATCTAGCAGCAGCTGGTCTTGGCACATTAAAAAATGAGAACCTTGGGTTTACTGATAAAGGCGACTTTAAAAGCCCAACTGATATCAAGCTTGATATTGCAAAAGACAAAACTCACATCTGTCCAGCCTTTTGGGGCCGTTATGTGAAAGATGTAAAAAACGTCCCATCACCGGCTTGGTTACAAGCACGGTTAAAAGCTATCGACCTGCGTCCGATTAACGCGCTAGTCGATATCACTAACTACATCTCATACGATCGCGGCCGTCCGTTGCATGTTTATGATGCTGACAAACTTTCAGGGACTGTCTCAGCTCGTCTAGGCAACAAGGGTGAGAGATTCACCGCTTTAGATGGCAAAGACTATGAAGATCTTGAAGGCGCCTGCCTCATTGCTGATGAGAAAAACGTCCTCGGCCTTGGTGGCATCATGGGCGGAGAAGATAGTGGCTCCGTGTTAGAGACCACAAATGTCCTCATCGAATCTGCTTATTTCGACCCAATCCACATCGCCATGACTGGCCGTAAACTCAATCTCATCTCAGACGCTCGCTATCGCTTCGAGCGTGGCATCGACCCGCAATCAGTCGAATTAGGCGTTAATCTCGCTACACAAATGATCCTGGATATTTGCGGCGGCACAGCCAGTGAAATGATCAAAGCCGGCACACCGCCAAAACCAGAGAAAACACTCGAGTTTGACCTCCAGCGTGTTACTAAACTCACTGGCGTGACCTTGTCTAATAAAGAAGTGACTGAGACCCTAACCAGCCTCGGCTTTGAGGTAAAAGGGAAAGACCAAACCGTAACAGTTAAAGTGCCAACCTGGCGCCCAGATATTGACGGAACAGCAGATCTGGTAGAAGAAGTCATCCGCATAGTGGGGCTAGATAAAGTCACTCCAACACCATTGCCGCGCAACTTCGGCATTGCCCGCCCTGTACTAACGGAAAGCCAAAAACGCGTGCGCACAGCAAAACGCGTGCTGGCCTCCAGAGGCGCCGTTGAAGCCATCACCTGGTCATTCATCACTGAGCCCCAAGCCAAACTATTTGGTGGCGGTGAAGCTGAGCTTAAACTCGCGAACCCAATTTCAAGCGACATGTCAGACATGCGCCCATCCCTCTTGCCAGGCCTCATCACCGCAGCCGCGCGTAACATCGCACGCGGCACGCAAGACCCTGTGTTGATGGAAGTTGGCCAAACCTATCACTCAGATAAAGAAGACGGCCAGCACATGGTGGCTTCTGGTATCAGATGCGGCACAGCAAATCACACCGGCAATGGCCGCCATTGGTCTGGCAATAGCGAACCAGTCACAGTGTTTGAAGCCAAAGCCGATGCGTTCGCTCTCTTGGCTGCATTAGGTATGGAAGAAGGCAAAGTCCAAATCACGACAGACGCACCAAGCTGGTATCACCCAGGTCGCTCTGGTGTCATTCGTTTAGGGCCCAAAATCGTCATCGGCACCTTCGGCGAACTTCACCCTGAGACCATCAAAAAGCTAGACATCAAAGCCCCTGTTGTTGGCTTTGAAATCAATTTGGATGCAATCCCAGAACCTAAGAAAAAATCACGCACCAAAGGCGCTATGGAAATCACAGATTTGCAGCCACTCACTCGTGATTTTGCCTTTGTTGTAAATAGCGATGTACCAGCAAGCAAACTAATCAAAGCCGCCAGCGGGGCTGACAAAAAACTAATAACTGAGGTTAGCCTCTTTGATCTATTCGAAGGACCGTCACTTGGCGAGAATAAAAAATCCCTCGCCATCGAAGTAACCCTACAACCAAAGGCAAAAACCCTCACCGACGAAGAAATCGAAGCGGTAGCCGATAAAGTCATCGCGTCCGTGAAAAAAGCTACGGGTGGTGAGATAAGGTCTTAAATTTTGACGAATATTTTTTATAGGCACTGTTTTTTTAAAACAGTGCCTTTTTATTTACTCAAAAGGTAAATACTACACTCTGTAACCTTGTTATCATCATCACAAAAGAAGAAAATTTAAAGATTCGATTGAAGCTCAACCGGCAAGGCTGAATTTAAAACGGTCTTAAGGTCAGTCTGTTTATAGTCAGGAAGTAAAGCCTTAAAACGGACACCACAAAGCTCATGATCTGTCGACCAAAGATAACGCATTTCATTTAATTCTCGAGCGAATTCCCAAAAGGGAGCCGATAGTGTAAATAACCACCAAGGAAATTGAGAATAACGCAAGTCCGTCTCCAAAACTTCCTCCAAGCCGAGCTTTATATCCGCAGTACATAAAGTATGGCCAGGAAAAGGGATATCTTCAAATAATCCCAATTGCTGTCTCATCTCACTAAATAGAACAGCTGCCCGAGCCCAGTCAGGTAAATAACACATTGCTTGCCGCGTCTCGATAGGGCCTAAAGTGATAATTTTTTTACTTGCTATATTCCGTAAATATATTTCAGACATAATGCATCCCTGGCGATTGGGATCTATAAAATTACCAGCACGAAGCACAATCGTTTGAACACCGCTTTCAGCATAAGCCTGTTCCATAGCCAATCGAATTTCACCTTTACGGCTTACAGGACGCGGCAGAGTATGTTCAGACCATAATCCAGGCTGGTCGCCAAAATGATAGACATTACCAGGCAGGATGACAGTGGCCCCACAGAGTTTCGCAGCCTCTATCACTTTACGCGTTATTTCTGGAATGATCGTTTTCCAATTCTGATAGTTCGGCGGATTAAACCCATTAACAATCACATGAACGCCCTGCACCACTTTGTTAAGACAGTCCGTTTTTCGATCAAAATGTTTAACAGTCCAACCCGCCTGAGAAAATGCCTGAGAGCTGTGAAAGCCAATTTTCCCTGAAGCGCCAAGTATCAATAAAGTCTTATTCATGAATTTACCCTTCTAAGTACCAAGGAAAGGTAAGGCATATAAATATGAATTTAAATTGCATAAAAATGACTATATGCTATTCATTTTTGTATGAATATGCGAACAGAGACCCTAAATTGGACATTTATCCAAACGTTCCTCACTGTGGCTAAAACTGGCTCACTCACAGCCGCTGCACAAAAATTGGGGTTGAGCCAACCAACAGTTGGCCGCCACATCAAACTTACTGAGAAATCATTAGGCGTAGAGCTTTTTACACGCGATGTTAAAGGGTTAACTCTAACAGAAGCCGGAGTGAGTTTACTAGAGCCAGCCAATGAAATGGCAAATGCATCTGCAAAACTATCTGCTCTTGCATCAGGGCGTGAAAAACAACTATCAGGAACTGTGAGATTAACAGCAAGTGTCGTTGTCTCCCATTATTTAATTCCGTCAATTGTCGCTACAATCCGCAAAAAAGAACCCGAGATTGAAATAGAACTATTACCATCAGACACATCTGAGAATCTCATTTTCCGAGAAGCTGATATAGCCATTCGAATGTACCGACCAACTCAGCTGGATATCATAACCAAACATTTATTTGATCAACCCCTTGCACTCTATGCAACAACTTCACTTTTAAAAAAATGGGGATCACCTAAAAACTTAGAAGAATTAGTCAACCTCCCCTTTGTTGGCTTTGATCGCTCTGAATTAATCATCAATGTATTGTGTAATCTTGGGTGCCCGGTGGATAGACATTATTTTGGTGTCCGTTGTGATAATCAATCGGCCTATTGGGAACTTGTGCGAGCGGGGTGCGGTGTTGGCGCCATGCAAACATCAATTGGAGACAAAGACCAACACGTCGTCAAACTAGAGTACCAACCAGAATTACCTACATTGCCATTTTGGCTTGCAGCACCAAAGGCGTTGCGAACAAACATGAGAATAAAGCGAGTGTGGGATTTACTCATTGAAGAGCTCGCAAAGAAATTTAGTGAACCAGCAAAAGACAGATAAAATCAATCAAACCACCTGCCCCGCAACCCAACCTGATGACCACGCCCATTGAAAATTATAGCCCCCTAGCCAACCGGTCACGTCCACCACTTCGCCAACGAAATAAAGCCTCGGCACATCCTTCGCCATCATCGTTTTTGAATTAAGCCCGTTGGTATCAACCCCGCCAAGCGTAACCTCAGCCGTGCGATAACCTTCTGTTCCAACAGGCTGGACAGTCCAACGATTAATTACATCAGAAACTAGTTTCAGTTTTTTATCGGATAAATCAGCAATATTCCCCTCAAACTCAAATTGCTCTGTGATCATATCCGCAACACGCTTTGGGAAATATTCCGAAAGCACCGTTTGCAGGGCAAGCTTACCATTCGTTTGGCGCGCCTCTTTCAAAAGCTGAAACACATCACGGCCAGGCAGCATATCCAACTGAATGTTTTCTCCCTCGCGCCAATAAGATGAGATCTGCAAAATAGACGGTCCACTAAGCCCGCGATGAGTAAAGAGCATCGCTTCAGAAAATTTAGTCTTTTGATAAGACACAACTGCATCAACCCCAATGCCAGAAAGCGGGCTTAAACTCGCCAAAAGCTGCTCATCAAAAGTGAGCGGCACCAAGGCTGGTCGTTGCTCAACCAACTCAAGCCCAAACTGTTCCGCCACTTTATAGCCAAACCCACTCGCCCCCATCTTGGGAATAGAGCGCCCGCCTGTGGCAATAACAAGAGAGCTACAAGAAACATCTTCAAGTGGTTCTTCTGTTTTTGAATGTTTTAAACGTAGTGAGAAACCATCTTCAGATTTTTCAATGCTCTCAACTTCCGTCTTAAGAGCAAGCTCAACATTTCCCTTGCGCATTTCAGAAACAAGCATCTCAATTATCTCGGTTGCAGAGCCATCACAAAATAATTGCCCCAAAGTTTTTTCATGGAATGCAATGTCATATGATTTCACTAATGAGATAAAGTCATGCTGGGTATATTGGCTAAGCGCTGATTTGCAATAATGTCTATTAGCTGAGAGAAAATTCTTATGCGAACAACCACTATTCGTAAAATTACACCGCCCACCACCAGAAATTCTGATCTTCTCACCAAAGGCCGTGCTGTGTTCAATAAGCAAAACGGATCTTCCCCGTTGGCCAGCCTGCAAAGCACACATCATCCCCGCAGCCCCACCACCAATAACAACAACATCAAAATTTTTCATGTATTTTCTTTCATTAGGTAAAGGCTTATTCGTCAGCCATCTTCGAATTACCTATACGAAGAAGGAGTACTGCCTTCTCTCAAGGCAGTAGGACATGGCGAAGCTTCAGCGTAGCCCGGCGCGTTGCGCCGCCTCTCGGAGGCCCATGAGCTTCAGCTCATGGAATAGCCGTGAGAGAAAAAAATACGCAGCAGCTAGCGCGGTTGCTAAATGGGCAAGCTAAAGCGCAAATAAAAAAGAGGCCGTCAGTGCGTTGCACTGCACCTCATAGGGCGGCAGCTTCGCTGCCATTGCCCGTGAGAGAAAAAAAGACCGAGCAGCAAAACCACTCGATCTTTTATAAATTCATGCTCTATTAAAAAAAGCCTCGGCTTTTATCTTGGCGCCAACACCATAATCATCTGGCGACCTTCAAGCTTTGGCTCAAGCTCAACTTTCGCAATCTCTTCAGTTTGCGCTTTCACCCGTCTAAGCAATTCCATGCCCAGCTGTTGGTGAGCCATTTCACGTCCACGAAATCTCAAGGTTACTTTCACCTTGTCGCCAGCGTCAAAGAACTTCTGCATATTGCGCATTTTCACATCATAGTCATGTGTATCAATATTCGGGCGAAGTTTAATCTCTTTAACGTCGAAGGATTTTTGTTTCTTACGAGCTTCAGCAGCTTTTTTCTGGGCCTGGTATTTGTACTTGCCATAATCCAGAATTTTCACAATAGCAGGTTTTGACCCACCATTAATCTCTACCAAATCCATATTGGCATCAGCTGCACGGTTGAGAGCATCCTCAAGGGGCACCATCCCAACATTCTCTCCAGTTTCATCAATCAATTGAACCTCAGCATCATCAATATCATCATTGATGCGTGGTCCCTCATCCTTTTTTGGCGTTGCCTTCATTGGTCGGCGTGCGATGGCAGTATCTCCTATATAATTAATATAATAATTTTAAAAACATCTCTCTCATCAACTATAAACAGTCTAAATTAAGAAAATCCCGCTGAGGTGAGAGAAAACAAACCCATTAAAAATCGGCCTGTTTTATGTATAACACATAAATTACAACCAAAGAGCTATAATTTCGTCAAGTGAATTAGCAAGTTCTACCCCTATTTTAGGCCCTAACTGTGGCTAGAGGCCCACCTAAAAGGGTCTCATAGACCTGAATTGTCTGATTTTGCATGTTTAGGGTCGTAAAATTTTCTTTTATATAGCGGCGAGATATCTCAGCCATAAGCTGTAATTCGTTAGGTTGAAACTCCAAAATACTAAGAATTCTGGTCGCAATCGCCGCTCCATCAGCAACCGGAACAAGCCATGCGGTTGCCTGATCCTGAGCTTGTGCTTCACCCTTTCCCAGATTCAAAAATTCTGGCGGCGCCCCAATATCTGTAGCTATAACCGGGCAACCCATCGCCTGAGCCTCAGCTGCAGCCCGGCCAAATGCCTCAGCTTCTCTAGATGCAACAACAACAATGTCTGCCAACTTATAAGCCGCTGCCATATCACTTACATGACCAACCAGCTTTACACGTTCCTCTAATCCATCTTTCCTAATGAGCTCTTTTAAATCATTTTCATAAGCAATACGGCCCTGAGCATCTCCTGCCAAAATCATCACAGAACGATCATCATCTTTGCGTTTTAGCTGAGCTGCTGCTTCGATCACATCGCGCTGCCCTTTCCACTCGGTCAGGCGAGCAGCATGAAGAATGATTTTTTTATTCTTATATTCATCTCCGTCCACCCCCCATGAAGAACGCATCGCCTGCTCTCGTTCAGTTGAGACAGCATCAGGATCAATATCATCAACATCAACACCGCGATAAATCACAGTCAGTCGATCCGGATCGGGCGCATGACGATCAAGAATTAAATTTGCCGTGAACTTTGAGTTCGCAATAACCCAATCACCTCTGGCCATCACGCCATTATAGAACCCTTTGAGAGATGACTTCTGATTATATGCCCCATGGTAAGTTGTCACAAATGAGACTTTAGCAGCTCGCGCCGCCCAATAACCACTCCACGCCGGCGCCCGAGAGCGCGCATGAACAATAGCGATATTTTCATCCCTAATTAGTTTAGTTATTGCCTTACCATTCATCCACATTTTCAAAGGGTTTTTTGTCGCGACCGGCATCTTTATAATTGTACCGCCCTTGGCAATTACATCATCACAAAGCGCGCCGCCCTCGGTCACCACTAGCGAACGTCCACCAGCGCGGACAACGGCCTCCGTCATTTCAACAACAGATTTTTCAGCCCCGCCAGTTTTTAATTCAGGGATTATTTGTAAAATAGTCGCGTTCAATTGAGATGATCCTGAAAATGGAATTTAAATCGTATAAATAAAGAACGTTTAACGAAAACAGTCATGCCTCATACAACAGAAACAGTCAAAGAAAAATCACAAATCAGATTAGGGTCTTGACCCTAGTTTGCCAACTCACAGTGAGAAAGAGCCGCTTTCGCTCTTGCTTTAACTTGCCACCCATACACCAGCTCAGTTTTTTCAGAGCTTAGTTCCTCATCTGCAGGTGCCACTTTATTATCTTTTAGGTCTGTTTTATCTTGCATCTCTTCTGGAGCCTGAAGTCTTAGTAAAACGCCCGTCTTTTCTTTATCTAATGTATAGCGGTTCGCATTGGCAAAATCTTCCAATTGCTGAGTTAAATCCCCAAAGGCCCAGAAAAATTGCGGTGTTCTTTGCACTAACCCTCTAGCTTTCTCCTTAGGCAGTCTCCCTACCAAGTCAATGAGCAAAGCCTCAGCCTTACGCTCAGAGGCATCAGCCAAGCCTAAAACATAAAATGTTTCTGATAAAAATTCTGGCTTCAAAACGCAGCCATCTAACGAATTGAGAGAAACACCGATATCACCTTCAAATAGCGTCTTATAAAATTTCATAGTTGATGCTTGAACACGAGAACGGTGATCTAACAATTGTGCCGTGAGGTGACTGGCCCTTTGATGAAGCAAGCTCTTAAACAACACAGCATCCAAAGCTTCCTTTCCGCCAAGCCTGGCTAGCTTTTCAGGCAGAACCCATAGAGAATAATCCCGCTTATGAACACCCGTTTTGCAATCAAGAACCGTTTTTTTCAAACTACAATTCTCAGCACTAAATAGAGGGTTTGTTTTACCAAAAGTCTTATAAGTGATGCCGCCCATATAAGTGTGGCTAACATAATCAACATCAACAGGCTCAATCAAAGCATTTTTATCTGACACCAATTTAGCAAAGTCTACATCACGAAAAACACAAGCTAAACTATCCCGGCAAGCCCCTGCTTTTTTAATCAAGCGCAGCCCAGATCCTCCTTCGTAAAAAATTGCTGCTTTTTCCAAGCCATTGCTAATAGTACAGCCAGCTGCACCACAGAGAACAAGGTCTGCCCCAGCCGTTACATCCCAGGCTGAGCCATCAGCTTGGAGCGGCATGACAACAAGCGCTACAGTATAAGTTTCAGCTGAAACTTTCGTCTCCGGCTTATCTTTGGTTTCATTGTTTAAAGGGTCTTTTTCAGAACTTATTGGCTCTTGAGATAAGTCCGTCTCTTTCTTTGTCTCGGAAGCTGGCTCGTTTTCACTATCCTTTTTTGCAACATCATCATTCACAAAATCTAACTTAGGAGGGTAGTCAAAATACAATCTGTCTTGAACAGCATCTGCTTCAGAGGCCTCTGAACTGACCAAAGAGCTCAAAAATATGGAACTAAAAACACCACAGACTATGAGTGGCAAAATCAAATTTTTTTTCAAATTATTTTTTTCCATATAATCCATATAGGAACTGCCAAGAAGCTTTTCGACAAAAAATCGCATTCATTTCTAATCAAATGAGCTCAGTTTCGTCAAAGTGAGAGTTTAAAACCTAAAAGTACCAAGAAAATATGATGTAAAAACATATATAGAGAGACCCTGGGCTCAAAAATCTGAAATAATGCCTTTTGTTTCCCAATCTCCGAAACGAACTGGGTCAGGTCCATCTCGTCCCCCAATTTCTTTAGGGTTTTCAGCTTGTTTTTGCTGTTTTTTACGCAATTCAGCCTCTTCCAAAGCTCGCTGTGCAATTGGCGAAAGTTTCTTTTTATCTCTATTTTCATCCATAAACTGATCTCTTTACCCTTGCGAGTTAAACTTGTCATACCCATATTAGCTTCACTATTATAGTATAAATTAAATCATGGCATAAAGTCATTTATTAGAGATTAGAAGCTAGATAAATTGTATACCTAGCACGATTGCTAATTCCGGATGCCGGACCGGTTACCTTGTGGGTAACTTGAGGGAGTACCTGCGACGGTTGCTAGTGGGCAACCGAAGGAGCACTAAAAGAGAAAGAAACAAAAAATGAGCTACGTCAAAACCGCATTACTTCTTGCTGTAATGACAGCCCTGTTTACAACAATTGGCGCCATAATGGGCGGCCAAACAGGAATGCTTATCGCCTTTGCTATAGCAATTGCTATGAACCTTTTCAGCTATTGGAATTCTGACAAAATGGTCCTCTCAATGCATAATGCTGTTGAAGTTGATAGACAATCAGCTCCAGAGTTCTATAGCATTGTCGAGCAACTCGCTATGAATGCAGACTTACCAATGCCAGCCGTTTATGTCATCCACACAGATCAACCCAATGCTTTTGCCACGGGGCGCAATCCAGACAATGCCGCCGTTGCTGCCACAACAGGTCTTCTAGACGTCTTAACGAAAGAAGAAGTCGCCGGCGTTATGGCCCATGAATTCGCCCACATTAAAAACCGCGACACTCTGATTATGACCATCACTGCAACCTTCGCAGGTGCCATCTCAATGATCGCAAATTTCGGTATGTTCTTCGGCGGAAGACGTGAAAATGGTCCCGGTATGATCGCCTCAATAGCTATGATGTTCTTAGCCCCTATGGCAGCTGGTTTGGTGCAAATGGCCATTAGCAGAACCAGAGAATATGAAGCCGATAAAATAGGCGCTGAAATTTGTCAACGCCCCTTATGGCTCTCTTCCGCGCTCTATAAAATCGCTGTAGCTGCTGGCCGCACCCCATTCCCAGAAGCTGAAGACAACCCGGCCGCCGCCCATATGTTCATTATCAATCCCTTAAGCGGCCAGAAAATGGATAATTTATTTTCAACCCACCCCGATACAGAAAACCGTATCCAGGCTCTGGAAAACTTGGCTGAAGATTGGGGGCAACTAGAGGCTCCAACAGGTCAACCTATGGGTTTTTCTTCACATCAATCATCTGAAAAATTTGATTTATTCTCTGATAGTTCAGCAAGCTCAGAAACATCAAATCATGAACCTGGTCCCTGGGACACACAACCGAATAATAATCAAGCTAAGAAAAAAGACAAATTCGGCGGACCTTGGGGTTAATAAGTAGGTATAATAAGCGGAGATAAAAAACACCACAACCCCTCAACCCGTTCCCTAAAAAACGGGCCAGCCCGCTACTCGTTAGTCTTGTTTGAAGAGGGCTGTTGCGGTGAGACCCGCAATGGCTGCTAGGATGACAGCAAACACGCCATAGAAAAACGGGTGATCGTAGGCAAAATTATAAATCAAACGCTCAAAGCCAGATTTATGAATTGTAATTGGGGTGCTGCGCCGTCCCAAAAGCTTTCCACCACGAAACAGATAAACATCAGCAAAAAATTCACCTGATGGCACATTCGCATCCAATTTTATGTTCACTTGAAACAACCGGTCACCAACAATTTTAACACCGCTCGCACCAGACTTGTACAAGCCCTGTTTTTCCATAATCCGAACAACAGCTTCAGAATATTGTTCAGCCACATTGCTGTCTTCAACATCAATATTACGAGACAGCTCACTAACTAATGACGGAAAACCAATATCTAAACTATCAAGTAAAGATGCAGGTGCTATGTCCAGTAATGGACGGGAACTTGCAACAGAATAATAAAGCGGAACAGAACTAACTTTATTTGGGTTTTTATTGATCCAAATACCAAAGGTTCTTTCTTTTTTACGAGTCACAAGTCCCTTTTTAGGTCCTCTGACAACAACGATCACATCCGGTTTATTATCAGGCCTAATCTCACCCTCAATCGCCCCAAAAAGAAAAATATTAGCGCCAGTAAAATTCCATTCAATTGGGACTTTATCAGCTGTTAGATCAGTGATAACGCCATCAGCAGCTTGAACAGAAGGAGAAAAAACAAACAAAGATAGTAAGAGTAAGAAAATACTCAAAATACGATGCAATAGAGTGTGAGAAATTTGAGAGGTGCTAATCATTAAAAGCCCCCCAACATCTGAGAAACAGAATAAAGCTCATCAGGCTCAATAATCAAATCAACAAGCATACGCAAACAAACCGCAAGAACCATAAAACCCAGCAAAGCTCTCATTTGTTCACCACGCAAATGCTGCCCAACACGAACACCAAATTGCGCCCCAATCACCCCTCCAATCATCAATAAAAGTGCTAAGACAACATCAACAGTTTGATTTGAGGTTGAATGAAGAATGGTAACAATAGCCGTTACAAATACAATTTGAAAAAGAGACGTCCCAACAACAATATTCGTAGGGATCCGCAATAGATAAATCATGGCCGGCACAATAATAAAACCACCACCAACACCCATAAGGGCAACCAACAAACCAACCAATAAACCTAAGATCAAAGGAGGTAGCGCACTGATAAATAATTTAGAACGATGAAATCGCACTTTAAGCGGCAAGCCATGAATCCAGCTATGACGTGATTTATTCCGTTTGGGAGTAATATCTAACTTTGAACGACGCATCGCGTTCAAGCTCTCAAGCATCATCAAACCGCCAATAACACCAAGAAACGTCACATAAGCTAATGAAATAATCAGATCAATTTGACCAATAGAGCGAAGCCAACGGACCAGCTCAACACCAATAAAAGACCCAACAATACCGCCAATCAGTAAGATAGTGCCAAGCTTGACATCAACATTCCCACGTTTCCATTGTGCCAAAGCACCTGAAATAGAAGACGCAACAATTTGATTAGCTCCCGTCGCAACAGCTACGGTTGGTGGAATGCCAGTAAAGATCAATAAGGGCGTCATAAGAAAGCCCCCTCCAACCCCAAAAAGGCCAGAAAGGAAACCAACCGCTCCCCCCATTGCAAAAATCGCAAATATATTGACGGAGATTTCAGCTATCGGCAAATAAACTTGCATCGGCGAACAAATCCCAACAGTGGCACTACAAACTTAAAACTCTACACCTCAAAAGAAAAAACAAAAGATCGCCATCAAATACATAGTGATGGAGGATCATAAAATCTTTTCGTCAAAATGAGAATGACATGAAATGTCAAAATGTGAATGACACAAAATTTAATGGTGCAGCAAAGATATTCAACTTTCTTAATATATAAAAAAGGCTTTGTATATGAAAACAACAAAGAGAAAAAATAACTTCTTCTACCTATTTTGGCCATCAATTTATAGGACGTCAATCACAAAGCCTATAAATCCTTAAGTTCATAAATCATTAAAGAGAAGCCTTATTCAATTTTTGAATCAAGTCAGGATTAATTTTACCCGTAATTGGCATTCCCTTGTCTTTTTCAAACTTCTTAACCGCACGAATAGTTTCCTCATTCATAGATCCGTCGGCCGCCTTAAGGCCATATCCCAATTTGCGTAGTAAAATTTGTGCAGTTAAAATACGAGACCGTGAAACAGTTTCATGGGCATGAGACATCGTGCTGGTAATATGAGAAGAGATACGTCCAACATCGTTAGCTTTAGGGTCAATTGTTAAAGCTCTCCAGCCTTGCAATATCTGACTAGCCTTTAGCAAATCTTCTTTTTTCAGTTTTTTCTCAAGCGTATCTCTTCGAGATGCCGCATCAACATCACCTTGACGAGCAGCTAATGAGAACCACTTGTAAGCCTCAATATTATCTTTCGAAAGCCCAACGCCATTTTGGTAAAGAATAGCCAAATTAAATTGACTGTCAGCTAAATTACGATTAGCTGCCTGCTTAAACCAATAAATAGCAGCCTTATAATTGGTGTCTTCCTTATCAAGCGCTGTACTAATCACAGCCAAATTATGCATTGCTTTAATGTTACCAAGCATTGCAGCCCGCTGATACCAAACTTTAGCGCGTCCTAAATTTTTCTCAACGCCCCGACCGCGTTCATAATAAGTGGCCAATCGATATTGTGCCGGAGCAAAGCCCTTAGAGGCACCTTGCATATACCACTTAACAGCTTTTTCAGCATCTTTCGGCACCCCAAGACCATAACTAAACCGGCGAGCAACTTCATATTCAGCACGCACATCACCGCGAGCAGCAGCTAACCTCAAAGAATAAGGACCGATCAAAGCTGGCGGCATACCAAGTTTTACCCCACCACTTTCTAAAACTGATTGATCTAAAGATTGATCCAACTTGTTACTATTTTCACCAATATTTCCTGTAATCACAGGTTCTTTGTCCAATAAAGGAGAAGACGCCTTATAATTTTTTATCAAGGAGCCAAGCCGGTCATCCGATTTACTCTGCTCGAAAACTTTCTCCTTTTGCTCATTTTGCTCTTTTGATTTTTTATCTACCTGAGGTAAAGTCTTTGCAGTTTTTTCTAAAGAGCCACCCTGCCCCAAAACACCTTTTGCTGTAGCTACAATATTAAAAATTGCGTCTTGAAAACCTTTCGTATTCCCACGAAAAGCAATACCCGTCGCTGCTAACAACAGTGCAATAACAACTATTAAAACAACAACTCGCAACCCTCTAGGTTGCATCGTGTGTAAATCTGAATCGTTTGAAACAATATCGGCGCTATTAAACTGATCCCGCAGAGTAGCACTCTTCGATAAAAAATCATCACCCCTAATACTGCCCGGATCCCCACCAAGTTCTTTTCCCTGAATTCCAGAAAGAGGCTCATCTGCTTTCTCATTAGAGGGTGAAGCTGACATACGTGCAGACATAGGATCTCCTCCGGTTTCATTTTCAGGTTTTCCAAAAGTCCGCTCTGATGCAGATTTGCTCATAGCTTGCCTTAATTTAGCAATAGCATTAACGTCCCCTGCTTCAGAAGCAACCATACCAGCATCCTTATCAAAATTATCCAAAGCTTCTGGTGACAGTAATGGAGGGGTATCATCAACTGAAGACTGCATATCCGTAATCCGAGATGAAAGGTCGGCCTTGTCGTTTAAGCCGTTATTCTTATCTTTTGTTTCAGTCGGAATCTGAATTTCATCAACCCGGTATTCTCTAGACCGGTTCACATTGTCACCAGCTGTCTCACTTGGTTTTTTATTTTCTTCTACAGACGAAACTGGAATAGAATTCTGTAAAGGTGAAGGCACACCAGATTGTTCAACAATTCTTCCATCGCCAGTTGATTGTGGTGAAGGTGAAGGCACATTTTTTTTAATTTCTAACTTTTGAGCATCTCTCGGATCTACTGCAACTTGAGAGACTGATTCCATTTTCAAAAGAGCCTTACCAAGTTTCTCAATCGTTTCTTGAGTCTCTTGATTTTTTTGTGTCTGATTCTTTTGATATAAAATAAAAGCTGTTTCAACATCAGCCAATCGGCGCCCTAAAGCCGTATCATCTAAATTATTAATAGCAAGCTTCATCGCTGCTCGGGCCGCTTCATTTGCTATTTCTTTACGATCACCAAAATGATGGCCAATAACTTGTTCAAGCTGAGAAATTCGATCAACCAGCTCATGACGTAATTGTTTAAAATGTCCAGAATGATCATCAGCCTCAACGACGTCCATCGAGGAATGGTTACGCGCAAATGGATTTTCAAATTTAATTGGACTAAAAATTTGAGAGGGCTCACCTAACACATTTCGCTCTTCGCGTTGCGCCAACTCATTTTGCGCTCCCCCTTGAGAATGCCCATCAGCATGAGAAGATATATTCTCTTGTTGCGATTGACCAAATCCAAAATCCGCTGGAGAAAGATTTGAAACAGACGTAGCACCATTCCTATCCTCCTTCTTATCACTCATATTAGAAAGAGGCGGCCTAACACTGTCTAGCTGAGCGTCTTCTGACTGTTGACTATCTAAAGGAGCATCCCCCCACAACAAAATCTTTTTAGGCTTATTGACCTCATCTCGCAGAGAAGAACCCGTTAGCACTTCTTCCGTAATTGATTGAGGGTTTTGAGAATTCGCCAAGCTGTCATTTGGATCTAAAGAGTGCTTATCATTGAAATAGTCACGCACCTCATTTAAAACTTCACTATATGGCTGAAGCATATCAAGTGGTTCAGCAGCTTGAAACTCATCACCCCTTTGAGCGCCAGTTTCATTAAGAGGTTGCGAAAATTTCTCATCCAAACTCTGTTGCATGTCCCTAGCAGAATTGTCTACAGACACCTTCTGCCCATGTTGTAACTGAGAGTGTGGCTGATCATTTTGAAAACTATTAGTTTGAAGAGTTTGAGCCTGGCTAGTGAGGGGAACCTGGTTAGTCAGGGGAGATTGCCCTGTTTGGAGAGAGTTATCATCTGCCTTTTGCTTAGCCAATAACTCCTCTGGAGAACCATCAGTCATAATCGCATTGATCCGACCAAGGATATTTTCCAGCTGCGTAGTGCTAGCCGCTTCACCAAACTCAGCATGAGCTTCTGTAGTTTGTTCCTCTTGAGACAAAGAGTGATCTTTATTATTTTGCTTTGGCTGAAACGACATTTCGTTACCCTTGAATTAATCTCAGACGCTAAACGCCACGAACTCACTCAGAACTAAACATCGAAATCACAACTTACAAAACGTCGATCCTTCTAAAGAAACTCAAACACTTATGAACCCTAAATAGATAAAATTGCGCAAATCACAATTGCTTGACACCAAGACTAAAGTTCATAAAAAAATGATCCTAAATGGGTAAACCAATGAAAAATTTAACTTAACTTATATGAAAAATTAAAATTCACTCAAAAGGAATCAAAAACATAGCTACCTAAATGAGATATGTGATTCATCCATTTGAAGCATCCCCTAATTTATGAAAAACAGTGCGAAAAACTAAAAAAACAACAAAAATGCAACTTATTTTGCCAAAAATCTCAATTTTATTTTAAAAACCGAAAAAGAAACATGTTTCATATTTATACTCACCCAAGAAAAACAACTGAAACTTCAGTTTAAATACGATCATAGAGGCCTAAAATCATGCCCTTCATACTGCGAAACAAATCAGCATCAAAATTTTATTTAAAAACAAATTTTACTCTTCTATTAGCCATACTTACCCTCTCAACTCCAATAAATGGGGCATTCGCAGAAGAAAACAGTAGTCGGTACACCATGATAGAAAGTAAAAACGGCATCATCCGTCTTGATAAAAAGACAGGTGCCATGTCCAATTGTAAAAAATCGACAAATGGATGGAGTTGTCGTCAAATCAAGGAAACCAGTGGAGCTGATAAGCTGGCAAATCAAGATAACAACGATCAGTTCTTCTCAGAATTGCAAAAAGCAAATGAAGAACTTGAAAAAGAAAATCAAATATTAAAACAAAAAATTGCCAACCTCGAACTCGGGATAAAAAACGACCCAACAGACAAAAAATTGAAACTTCCAACCGATGAAGAAGTAGATGAAGCCATCACCTATATGGAAAAAATGATCCGTAAATTCGGTGGCGCCATGAAGAGATTGCAAGAAAAAAATTCCCGCGTTCCAGGCACTGAATTATAAATTAAACGCTTCCCGTCGTGCGTCGTGGCATAGCTAATCGCAGTAAGCGATCATAAAGCGCCTCGCCGCCTGGCGTTCGTATATCAAGCAAAACTTCCATATCCGCACCATTCGGCTTTGGACCAATCAACGAGCCAACCATACCACACACAAAAGAGAAAATAATAAGCACGATTGCGCATTCAAATAAATTAAAACCTAGCGGTCCACTATTTAAACCAAAATTAGTAAGAAAGAGCACGACACAGCCTCCAACCAGCCCGGGTATGATGCCAAAAACAAATCCAAGTTTTGTCATCCTATTCCACCAAATACTCAAAAATAATAAGGGAAAAACACTACAAGCGCATAAAACCAAGCCTGATAAAAACAGGGCAAAACCGCTGGTATCAACATAGAGAGCCCCCCAAATTAAACTCATCGCGGTCAAAACAATCATTAAGCGGGTCCAGAGCAAATTACTCAATCCAACAACATCAGATTCCATTTCAGATTTTTGAAAATGCAAGTCTCTCGACAATAACTTTGACAATGTCATCAGTCGGCCAACAAAGCTCGCCATAGCCGCCGCCATCAAAGCCGCAAAACTAAGAGATTGCATAGTACCATTTAACCCTGCAACCACAGGCAAACCAAGCAAACCAACATCTCGTGAAAATAAAAATTCAGAACCAACAATTTGCCCATCATTATTAATATCCTTAGCACTTAATAACCCGAAAGCCTCTAATTGCTCTATCCAATCAGGTAAGTCCCCAACAAGAAACTTAGCCTCAGGACTAAAAATCATATATTGCAGAAAGATCGCACAAGCAGGAATTGAAAGCACAATTAATCCTACAAGAGTAACAGCCCAAGCAAAACTCTTACGTGCCTGAAACACCGTTAAAGTCATAGTCGATCGCAGCAATACAGACGGCATCGCTGCAACACCAAAAGCAATCACAATCATCATGAAAACTTTATCAAAAGCGGTTAAAGCCCTTTCTCCACCAATAAACGGAATGGATAATGCTTGAACTTCATTTTTTAAAAAGCCTGACCATTGGGTAATCACTACCTCCCCTTGATCAGAAGACAGGCGATCACCGGAAAGTCCTTGAAAAACAGAAATTTCATCAATCAAACTGCCATAAGTCATTTGCGCTAGTGGCAAGTTCGTCAATTTTAGAGAAACTATAATTAACGGAATGATCAGGCCCAACAAGACAACAATTGCCAAAGCACACTGCGCCCACCCCATAGACCTCACACCACCAGGCAATAAAACACATAAAGCCAAAACCAAAACGACCAGCAAAGTAAATTCACTTGAAAGTCCAAAAACAAGAGGTCCCATAAATTTCAAAAAACTAAGTTCGGCAAAAGCAAATAATATCACAGGTACAATTAAAACAAGCGCAGTAAGGAACCCAATAAAACGACTACGAAATCTCACTTCAAAAAAAGAGGAGAGAGTATAAACTCCAGATTTCCGTATAAATGATGCTAGAAAAAATCCAGATATAAGCAAGCCACCTAAAAGCCCAAACAACAGCCCGTAGCCATCGACCCCAAGAAAAAATACAGCCCCTGTAAAACCAGACAAACCCGCCCCACCAACAGAAAGGACAAATAAAACAAATCCATTTAATCCAGCTGGAACACGCCGCCCAGAAACATAAAAATCTTCGCTCTGGTTTGTCATCGTCGCCAAAGAAATGACAACTGACAAAACAAATGCTGCGCCAGTCAAAGCATAAAGAATATACTCATCAATAACTTTCATATGCTCCAGAATGAGCAAAAACACGACAAGCCCAATAAAGACGGCCGTGAAAATTCCATAATAAACACCAAGAAGGGGATTAACTGTTCTCTGGCGAGTATACATATCAAAAGTCTCTCTTATAAATCTTCATCCGCACCGTAATGTGCATCAATCTGATCTTGAAAACCGGTAAACCAAAAAACAATTCCAATGCACAAAAGCACTAAAAATTGTCCTGCAATTAAAACACCAAGAGGAAACCCAAAAAGACGAAAATCATCAAGCAGGTGAGAAAAAATAAGACCAAATAAATTTGCAAGGAAACAGATCAAAGCCAATGCGACAACCAGTCGCTTAGTCGCTGTCCAATAAGGCCAAAATCTTTCATTTTCCATCATATCAAACCATCCTCAATTCAACTTGAAGGTAAAAACCAATAAGCAAAGGTCAACAATAGTTATATACAAGACATAACAAAAGAGCATATTCTCTTTTAATATTAATCCTTTATAATTTTACATTACCGTAAATTATCACTGCCATTTCTCTTAAAAGAATGATAAGAAAAGAAAATAAAACTGTCAGATGGCACCAAATAACCAGCAATGAAGGGAATTATATCATGGGAATGCTAGGTGAATTCAAAGAGTTTGCTCTAAAGAGTAATTTTGTAGACATGGCTACAGGTATTGTTATCGGCGGAGCCATTGGCACAGTCGTTAAATCACTTGTCTCAGATATCATAATGCCACCAATCGGCCTTGCTTTAGGTGGAATTGACTTTTCAGAGCTGGCAATAAAACTACAAGATAAAGTTGGTGATAAACCTGAAGTTGCAATTAAATATGGCTCGTTCATCAATAATTTAATCAGCTTCCTAATCATCATGGCTGCAATCTTTATGTTGATTAAAATCATCAACACAGCAAAAGCTCAGTTTGAAAAAGAAGAAGAAGAAAAACCATCAGAGCCACCACGCAATGAAGTTTTGCTTGAAGAAATTCGCGATTTATTAAAAAAATAAATCTAGAATAAAATTCTATATATTAAAAACGCAGTTGATCATATCAGCTGCGTTTTTTCTTTTTTATCATCCAATTTCCAAATATTATCTAGACTAATGAATGCAAAAAAACGAATGTATTCAAAGATAAATCGAGTTAATTTAAAAGGAAAACCATGCCAACATATAATTACACATGCGATACACATGGCACCTTTAGCGCTCAAGCTTCGATGGCTGAATTCGATGCCCCACAAAACTGCCCAATCTGCCAAAAACCATCTCCAAGAGACCTAGTAGCAGCTCCTCAAATCTCCACCAAAGGTGGCCGCCCCAAAGCCAATCAATCAGGCGGAGCAACTGGTCGCAAAGTAAAACACGCCCCAGGCTGCCCCTGCTGTTCATAAGAGCATTTCCCACATGAAAACTAAATGATAGTATTAACAAGAACAAATACTATAAAAATTTTCATATAAAAATTAAATACATGAGTATTTGAAGTATTTATTGGAAACGAAACTATATTAAATAGGATTAACCAAACAAATTAAATATATATCAAAACTTAACTGTCAGATTTCATAATTCAGACAGAGGAGTTTTAGTCATGAGTTTTTTGTTTAGTTTCCATGGGCGAATCGGCCGTTTAGAATGGTGGCTCGGGCAACTAATTGTTCTTTCGATTATTTTAATAGCTGTTGCAGTTTTTCCATTCATCATGACATCATCATACGAACAGTTAGGATTAATATCTCACCTCAATCTAGAAGGACTAAATACGAATAGCATAATCTATATATTATGCGTTATATCTCTAGCTTATTGGATTAGCCTAGCAATCTCAGCCAAACGATATCATGACCTCAATAAAACTGGATTTTGGGTTTTGGTTACTCTGATACCTTACATAGGAGCACTATGGCAAATAATTGAATGTGGCTTTTTCCTAGGTACCAATGGAACCAATGACTATGATGCTCCCAAAGATACCACAAGTAGTTGGTCATCAGATAAATATAACTCTCAAGATCAGAGCTATAACAATATTGATGAAGTAATCGCTCGTCATGTTGCTGAACACAAATACCGGTCTCCAAACTTGCCAGATAGTATCAAAAAACCTATGGGTAGTAACAAACCAGCATTTGGCAAACGCACATAAAAGATTGTGAAAAGTTCGAAAAGAACCAGCAATCAAACAAGATGTTTTAATTAACTATGTATGTAAGGAATAAACTATTCTGCCTTAGGCAGTGGTGCCGCTGGGGAGAATTGAACTCCCGGCCTCACCATTACCAATGGTGCGCTCTACCACTGAGCTACAGCGGCTGACAAAGCCTAAATGCGCTTAAAAAGCATCAAAATTTAAAGGTTTTTCATCAGGTGGCCGGACACTGCCACAGCTCAAAAGATCTTTCAAGCCCTGAAAAGCTCTATTCTTTTGAAAAGACACTTAACAAGACCCACCTCATCAGCGTATAACCGCAAAATCAAACTTTCAAAAGCAACTATTTATTCAAAATTGATAGTTAAAAGAGATGACAAACAAGAGTAAAAATGCAAACGATCGAGAAAATCGTTTAAAAAACAATTTGCGATCTAATTTGCAAAAACGCAAATCGCAAATCCGCGCCCGCAAAACTGAAGAGAATTCTAAAGAAGACAGCCCCAAAGAAGATAACAAAGACACTAAAGAATAACCCCGCTTGATTTAAGGTAACGAATAAAGCACAAAAATCCGACGATTGCTTTTTACGGATGTTCGCACCGGTTCCCTCGTGGGTAATCTGAAGGGCCACAAAATAGCCCGGTTGCTTGTGGGCAACCTGAAGGGCCACAAAATAGCCCGGTTGCTTGTGGGCAACCTAAAGGGCAACTAAGGCGGATGCTTCGTGGGCATCTGAAGCCTTTTTAAAAAAGAGAGAGAATGCAGAATGGATAAAATTGAAATCACTGGTGGCAATGAACTCAATGGTCAGATTCAAATCAGCGGCGCAAAAAATGCAGCCCTCCCATTGATGATCACCAGTTTGCTCACTCCAGACACACTCACATTAAAAAACGTTCCAAACCTAAGAGACGTCAATCAACTCAAAAAAATTCTGGGTAACCACGGTACAGACCTAACTGTTGAAGGTAAACGCGCCAATGGTAACAAATATGCTGGTGAAACATATCATCTCACAGCAAGAGATATTGTCGACACAACAGCCCCCTATGAAATGGTCTCAACCATGCGCGCAAGTTTTTGGGTACTTGGCCCCATTCTAGCACGTTGCCATGAAGCAAAAGTATCCTTGCCTGGTGGCTGCGCTATCGGCACACGCCCTGTTGATCTTCACTTAGCTGGGTTAGAAGCACTCGGCGCACAGATCGAACTCAAAGATGGTTATGTCATCGCAAAAGCCCCCGGCGGTCTAAAAGGCGGACATGTTCGCTTTCCAAAAGTCTCTGTTGGCGCCACCATCAATGTTCTCATGGCTGCCACCTTAGCCAAAGGTGAAACAATTATTGAAAACGCCGCAACTGAGCCAGAAATCGGTGACGTTGCAAATTGCCTTGTTAAAATGGGGGCCAAAATTGAAGGTATCGGTCGCAAAACCATGCACATTCAGGGCGTTGAAAATCTAGAAGGCGCTGTTCATAACGTTCTGCCAGATAGAATTGAAACAGGCACCTTCATGATGGCTGTTGCTGCAACTGGCGGCGAAGTTGAACTTCTGGGCGCTGTTCCAGAGACTTTAACAGCCGCCATCGAAGTGCTACGTGAAGCTGGTGTATCAATAACCGAAACACCCAAGGGCTTATTGGTCAAACGCGAAGGTGACAGTATCAAACCAGTTCACATTGAAACCCAACCCCATCCTGGTTTCCCAACTGATTTACAAGCTCAGCTTATGGGCCTCATGACCATAGCTGATGGCCGCTCGGTTATTCGAGAAACAATTTTTGAAAATCGCTTCATGCATGTGCAAGAGCTCGCCCGTCTTGGTGCGAATATCAGCCTGAATGGCGACACAGCCATCGTCGAAGGTGTAAAAGAATTACGCGGCGCTCCCGTCATGGCAACTGATCTTAGGGCCTCAGTCTCACTTGTCATAGCTGGCTTGGTTGCGCAAGGTGTAACAACCGTCAACCGAGTATATCACTTGGATCGCGGCTTTGAACGTATTGAAGAAAAACTCGGTAATTGCGGCGCACAAATCAATCGCGTAAGCGACTAATACAAAATCACAGTTAAGAGAGACCACTGGTAAGAGAGAGCAATGTCAGAGACATCAAAACCTTTAAAACTCATCGCCCTTGATGCAAGTGATTTAGAAGTCATTTCTGCTCATTGTCAGGATGCTGTTTTACGTCTCGATGATATTGGCTATGTGAAGAAAAATCGCCGGTTCGCAATCATCCTCAATCGCTTTGATTGGGAAACAGCACTAAAAGCTGGCAAGGACCATCAATTAAGACGGCGGCGCACAGCCCTGCGTTTCGAATGTGTTGACCAAGCTGAGCATATCAACCTCAAATCGAAACAAAAAGATCATGCTCTAAAACTACTCGCAATAAACTTTGAAGAAAAAGACGCACCATCTGGTATTTTATCGCTTATTTTTTCTGGAGATTGTGAAATAAAACTAACCGTTGAATGTATTGAGATAGAACTCAATGATCTGGGCGCTATGTGGGAAACAAAAAATCTGCCTGATCATAAATTATAAAATGTACAAGCCTTGTGAATTACATCTTACAAGAACGACCAAACTGCATAAATTTTGACTGAAAGTATGGAACCTATGGTAGCGCGCCTCAACAACCAAAACACTGAGTTTGAACAACAATTTCAAACCCTTTTGAACGCCAAACGCGAAAGTGCTGCAGATGTAAATGAAGCCGTAAGCGACATTATCAAAAACGTACGCTCCAATGGCGACAATGCTCTATATGAGCTTACCGAGCGCTTTGACAAACAAGATTTAAGAACGTCCGGCCTTGCTATCACGAGTGAAGAAATTGAAGAGGCGATTAAAAACGTCGCCCCAGAAACAATGCAAGCCCTTGAGCTCGCTGCAGAGCGAATTGAAAGCCATCACAAAAAACAAAAACCTGATAATCAAAGATACACAGATGAACTCGGCGTTGAACTCGGATATCGCTGGAGCCCCGTCAGTGCGGCCGGTCTTTATGTACCAGGCGGCACAGCCTCTTACCCAAGTTCAGTATTAATGAATGCCATCCCCGCCAAAGTCGCCGGCGTTGAAAGATTAGTTATGGTTGTCCCCACACCGAATGGCATCACCAATCCACTTGTGCTGGCCGCTGCCAAATTAGCTGGAATTACAGAAATTTACCGCATTGGTGGCGCTCAAGCCATAGCTGCCTTAACCTATGGAACTGAAACCATAAACCCGGTTGATAAAATCGTCGGGCCGGGCAACGCATATGTGGCGGCAGCAAAACGACAAGTTTTCGGCACCGTAGGCATAGATATGATCGCCGGCCCTTCAGAAGTTTTAATCATTGCTGATAAAAACAATAACCCAGATTGGGTCGCAGCTGACTTGCTGGCACAAGCTGAACATGACATCGCTGCCCAATCTATTTTAATTACTGATGCCCCAGACCTCGCTTCGGAAGTTGAAAAAGCGGTAGAAGCTCAGTTAAAAACTCTGCCACGTAAAGAGATCGCCGAAAAAGCCTGGCAAGATTTTGGCGGTATCATACTCGTTGATGATTTAGAAAAAGCAGCCGAACTTTCTGATCGCTTGGCACCAGAACACTTAGAGCTTGCCCTAGACGACCCGGAAGTCATGTTTGAAAAAATCAAGCATGCTGGTGCCGTATTTATCGGCCACCACACACCAGAGGCCATTGGAGATTATGTCGGCGGCTCAAACCATGTTTTACCAACAGCCAGATCTGCCCGTTTCTCATCTGGACTAAACGTCCTGGATTTTATGAAAAAAACAACAATTCTCAAATGTTCCGCTGAAGGATTAAGAGCCCTTGGGCCCTCAGCCATCACATTAGCCGAAGCTGAAGGGTTAGGCGGACACGCCCGTAGCGTATCGATTAGGATGAATTAACCATAAAATTCAAACCTGATATATCAATACTTTTTCCCCTGTTGCAGGTATGTCAATGACAGGGCATAAAGAAAGGGCTGAAAATAAGGGTTTAAAATAATGAGCGATGACGAGACTACAAATACAAATTGCTTATTTGATATCATTTTGGATGAAGACACCATTCGCCGAAACACGCCAGATATCGACCATGAACGTGAAGTCGCCATTTTCGATTTATTGGAAGAAAACTATTTCGAATTGGCCCCACGAGAGGGAAAACAATCAGCATCAGGTCCCTTCATCCTCACCCTTTCTCTGGTTGAAAACCGCCTGTTATTCCATATTGCAGACCAACAAAACAATCATCTGGTAGCTCATACACTGTCATTATCTCCTTTTAAAAAAACCATCAAAGACTATTTCTTAATCTGTGAGAGTTATTTTGAAGCTATTAAAACAGCAACTCCCCAGCGCATCGAAGCCATAGATATGGGCCGCAGGGGCCTTCATGATGAGGGAAGTGACCTATTGATTGAACGTTTAAAAGATAAAATTTTACTGGACAAAGCAACATCTCGCCGCCTTTTTACACTCATTACGGCCCTCCACTGGAAGGGCTAATTTATGAGCGGCGCCCGTCCACAAGCCATTCTCTTCGTTTGCACTGAAAATGCAATACGCTCACCCATGGCTGCAGCGCTCTACCAACTAACTTATGAAAATGAAAGCTATGTACAATCAGCAGGCATTCGAGCAGGCCAAGTCAATCTCTTTATGCCCGTGGTCATGAAAGAAGTTGGTATTGACTTAAGTAACCACATCCCCCAAACCTTAAATGATCTGCAAGACAGCCTGTTTGATGTGATTGTCACACTAAGTCCAGAAGGCCATCACCAAGCCATGGAACTCACAAGAACCATGGCAGTAGATGTTGAATATTGGCCCACAATGGATCCAACTTTAGTTGATGGCAATCGAGAACAAAGATTAGATGCATATAGAGCCTGCCGTGATACTTTAAAAAAGAAAATTAAATCACGTTTCGATACACCAGCAGAAGCTTAAAACAGCAAAAGAAAAACCAATTCAAAAACTCTCAAACCAGAGCTCAGACTTAAAATTTGTGTGAAAATCAGCTCAAACCTATAAAACTCTTCTCATTTCTTCCCCTTTTTTCCTCTATTATCAAGCGAAAGACACAAATTGTGCACGTGACTGCAATTGAGCACTTGATTTTATACGCGTGAAGAAGGAAACTCCGGCGCAACAAAACTTTTATCAAAGACCTCTGAATAATGAGGAATTTTTGGTTCTGGCATTAGACAATGTGAAACTGCGGATGCTATGTGGGCATCTTAAGCACCGTTAAAAAGAACGGAACATAGATATAACTATTTGAGTACCACAAGTGAACATTGACGACGCCAGAAACAAAAAGAACCATTATGCAGAAGTCTTTATCAAGAAATGAAGGAATTTATGGCTAAAGAAGAACTACTAGAGTTTCCCGGCATCATTACCGAGCTCCTACCAAACGCAACCTTTCGAGTAAAACTTGAAAACGATCATGAAATTATCGCTCACACAGCTGGCCGCATGCGCAAAAACCGCATTCGCGTCCTTGCAGGTGACAAAGTCCTCGTAGAAATGACACCTTATGATCTAACTAAAGGCCGCATCACATACCGTTACAAATAAACCTGTAATTGTACGATCAATGTAATTAGAACGTTTTACCATAAGTGGATACCGTTTTAGGAATAGCGCAGTTGCTTTTTGCGGATGCTTTGTGGGCATCTGAAGCACAGAAAAGAGCAACTGAAGCGCAAATTAAGAATCTAGAGCATTTCATTAAATTCATCAAAAAAGTAAAGCTCTAGTGATAAATTGAGGATGGATTTGTGGTTGATTTTTCAGCAATTAAGCGTCTAGGACAAAACAAGAAACCAGCCGTTATAAATCCTGACGGGGCAAACAGTCTTGTTTTGGCTTCAGCATCACCGCGCCGTTTGGCTATTTTAGGTCAGGTCGGTATTGAGCCTGATGCCTTGCGCCCAACATCAATTGATGAAACACCACAAAAAACAGAACCACCGCGTGCTTACGCAACAAGAGTTGCGAAAGAAAAATCAATGGCAGCTCTTAAAATTATCGATGAAGAACCGGAATTAGCTGGTTCATTTATCTTAAGTGCTGACACCGTGGTAACCGTCGGCCGCCGCATTCTAACAAAGCCAGAACTCGTTGAAGAAGCAGCCAGTATGCTACAATTGCTCTCAGGTAGAGCACACCGAGTTTACACAGCCGTTTGTTTAGTCACCCCCTCACGTAAAGTTCGCCAACGTATCGTCGAAACAAGAGTTCGTTTCAAACATCTATCACCAGAAGAAATTGATTGTTACCTCGTCTCAAACGAGTGGCGCGGCAAAGCAGGTGGTTATGCAATCCAAGGTATGGCAGGGGCTTTTGTCGAGCGTCTTGTTGGTTCATACACAAATGTAGTCGGCCTACCGCTCACAGAAGTGATAAAAATGCTCCGCTCAGAAGGGTATCCAGTAACATACCACTGGATGAAACGCGCCGGCAGAGACTTAGAGTAGAGATCTTGAGTGATACTCGAATTAAGCGTTCAAAAATTTCTGCAAGTGGTAATTAAAAAACCGCTTGAATCAAACAATTTATTTGAAGACCATTCCCAATAAAGATATTTGATTAAAATGACCGATAAAAAAAATAAAACTCCAAAATGTTCGCTCTGCGACAAACCAAGGTCAGACAAATATCGCCCGTTCTGCTCAAAACATTGCGCTGACTTAGACCTCAATAGATGGCTCACAGGTCAATATGCCATCCCCGTCGAAGAAGAAGAGCCAGACGATTTCGATCGAGCAATCAGCCAAGCAAACGCTCTCTCAAACGAAGAGAACGATCCTAAAAAACTGAATTAAATCAGCTCTTTAATTATTGCCTTTATAATTAGAAAAACGGCGAAGAGCTGTAATCTCCCCCCCTCCATTTGAGCGAATTCTCTGGACAGCAGGTTCTAATGGTTCAATTGCAACAGCCATATGATGGGCATTGGAATGAAGCATCTGCGTTTCATCAACCATCACACCTATGTGCCCTTTCCAAAACACCAAATCTCCTCGTTTCAATTGAGAAAGATCAGTCGTATCATTCAATAATTCCCCAAGAGAAGCCGCCTGTAAGTCACTATCTCGCCGACTAAATTGCCCCGTCGCAAGCAATCCTATTTGAATAAGAGCAGAACAATCCAGCCCAAGGGATGTCCGCCCACCCCATAAATAAGGTGTACCAACAAACCGTTCCGCCACAGCCACAAAATCCACCTCAACCTCATCAACCGGTACAAGGTGAGTATGATAAATATACCCCTTATCAGCTAACTCACAAAAATCCCCATCGCGTCCATTCACGGTAACAGGGCTCATCATCGAAATTAAAGCAATAGGAGGTGATTTGAGATTGGCTTGCTCGTAAATAAAGGTGCGCAAACTAGATACGCGATGCGTTGGTTCAAGAAGACCTGGTGAGAGAGCTTCTAGCGGCAAATAACCAACATAGTCATCCGTTAAGATTTGCCCCCAGGCCCAGCCATCTCTAATTTCAAAAATCCGAACGGCTTCCCCAAAAAGAGCTTCCGTTTGCAACTCACCATCAAAGCTAGGTTCACTCAATAATGGCACACTATCTCTATGTACATGGGATAAGTCTCCCGGAACATAACGTTCAGCTTTAACTTTGTCAGTCAAACGTTCATCAGCCAAATCAGCACGGTATGCATGAATACGAGGATCAAGTTTTTCCATTTATTTATACTTCTTTTCCAAATAATCAAAAACGGCGCGCGCAACCTGCGGCTCCCCGCCAACCGGCTTGCCAGGAAGCGCCTTTGGCGTCCATCCATAAATATCAAAATGGACAAATCGTTTTGCGTTTTCAACAAACCGGCGCAAAAACAAACCAGCCGTAATCGAGCCAGCAAATGGTCCTGCTGAAATATGGTTCACATCTGCAATCTGCGAGTTCAACCATTTATCATAAGGCTGCCAAAATGGAAGCCGCCACATATAATCTGATACGGTGCGAGCGCTACTTTCAAGTCCCTCAGCCATCTCGTCATCATCAGTGTAAAACGGTGGCAAGTCCGGGCCCATACCCACTCGGGCAGCTCCAGTTAAAGTCGCAAAACAAAAAAGCTCATCAACCTCTTGTTCATCAGCAAGCGCTAATGCATCTGCCAAAACCAAACGCCCTTCAGCATCCGTATTTTCAATCTCTACGGTTAAACCCTTGCGGCTTGGCAAAACATCCCCCGGGCGAAACGCATTTCCAGAAATATTATTTTCAGCAATTGGTAGTAAAACCCGCAAATTCAAAGGAAGCTTAGCTCCCATTATCATTGAAGCAATGGTAAGAGCTGCTGCACTCCCACCCATATCTTTCTTCATCAAATTCATTGAGGCACCAGGTTTTAGGTTCAAACCACCCGTATCAAAACAAATGCCTTTACCAACCAATGTCACTTTCGGATCAGATTTCTTGCCCCAATTCAATTCAACCAAGCGAGGTGCCTGCGTAGAAGCTCGTCCAACCGCGTGAATAAGAGGGAATTTCTTTACCAATAAAGCATCGCCTTTAACAACACTCATCTTAGCTTTATTTTGCGCCGCAAATAATTTAATCCGCTCTTCATATACATCTGGTCCCAAATCATTCGCCGGTGTATTAATCAGATCTCGTCCCAAATAAACAGATGTTAAAATATTGAATAATTTATCAGCATTAATGGCTTTAGAAAGCTTAAGAACCCGCGCTTCTTTCACAGCGCTTGGTTTATACTCATTAAACCGATACGTCCCAAGGCCCCACGCTAAAGCCGCATCAAATAACTCAACTTCAGACCTCTCAGAAAAATCTCCATCAAAATGGTAAGCCCCTTCCGGTAATTTAAAAGGCACATCTCCAAACAGATTATAAATCATCGGCTCATCTTTGGTACCCAAACCCACGACTGCCGCCGCAACTGCACCAGCCTCATCAAAAAGCAATTCGACTTGACCAGTCATGCCTTTAAACGATTTAATATCCAGGTATTTTTTTTGTGCGGCACTGAGACCTTTAACAAAGGATGAACAATCCTCTTTATTAACGGCGTAAATAGGAGTTGTTTTCTTACGAGAATTGGCCTCAAGAAAAAGATCCTTAACCTGCGTATCAGTCATTTACGTACCTTTCAAACAATGTCTCAGCCTATTAAATAGTGTCTCAGCTCAAAAATAGCTTCAAATCCCACATCAGAGACAGATAATATTTACAAATACTTAATTGCCAGCCCCATCAAAAAAGTACAAGAGCAGACAAACTTTTTTTTTATAGTTAATCATTTGTTGACCGGTGTCCCATAAATTAACGGGTGTAGAGTTAATTGCAGTGTAAGTGGAAGTAAAAAATGAATACCTATCAGACACCTATCTTGAGCTTTAAAAGCCACGTAAAACATGGGCTACTCATCGCAGTCCTTTCAACCATTGGTTTATCTGGTTGTGCAACAAGCTATAAAGACACTGATCCAAGGTTCACTCATTCCCTTACACAACAAAAAGAACTAGATCATTGGCACCAAAAATACAAAGCCAATAGAAAAAATAGCGCCAACGCAATTGGTTTTGCCAAAGCCTTGGTAAAAACCAAACAAGAAAACCGCGCGCTGGACGTTCTTGAAACAGCACACCAACAAAACCCAAATGATAAGCATTTAACCAGCGAATATGGCCGCGTTGCACTAATGGCTGGTGAAAACAAATTAGCCAGCAATCTTTTAAAAGATGCAAGCAAAGGCACTAAAGCCGATTGGAAAATTCTATCTGCCAAAGGTGTTTTAGAAGCGCGTGCGGGTAAAAACAAAAACGCCATCAGATATTTCAAACAAGCCCTTAGACATAACCCGCGCCAAGCCTCAATTCTAAACAACTTAGGATTAGCCTATGCGGTCACAGGAAATTACAGACAATCTGAGAAATACTTAAAACAAGCTTTGTGGGATACGCGCCATATACGACAAGTCAGACAAAATCTAGCGCTTGTATATGCCATGCAAGGAAAAGTGAAAGAAGCCGAAGCCATTGCTTTAGAGCCATTACCTAAGAAGTTTAAAAAAGTGTCATCAGCAGCTCAACATGTTCGTAAAAAACCAGTTGCACTAAACAATTTCAAAACAAAAGTGACACCAAATTAAAAATAAACCTTTTTTATAAAATCTTCCCAATGGGAAAAAAGCAGCCCTTCACTGAAAACAAAAGTGAAGGGCTCTTTTTTTGTGTTTTAAAATTAAAAAATAAGATTTTGATAAAATTCTATGCTGCATCCTATTCACTTTTAGATAGATTCAAAAAACACCCCTCTATATAATACGAAGAAGGAGTTCAGCCCATTTCGGGCTGAAAGACATGGCAGCAAAGCGCGGTTGTTTATGGACAATCTTAAGCACAGACAAAAGCTGCCCGGCGTACGAGATCAGCCTGAGCGGAGCTTTGCGAGCACGGATAAGCTGATCGCAAAAAACACCGCCCCTTTGGAGGGTCTGCCGCTTCAGCAGCGACGGTTGCTAGTGGGCAACCTGAAGGAGCATTTAAAAATCATGGCCCGTGAGATAAAACAGAGTTTTTTATTGCAAAGCTTTTTCAAAAAACTGAGGCTTAATCCGGCGCGTCATACCAACTTCCTTCCAGCCATTTAATGCAACGGGCGCAGTACTCGTTGCAAGTAGAGAGCGCCGCGGTAAACCTTTGTGCGCAAAACTCATAACATCAGACCAAATTCGTGCCGGCAAGCCGCCACCCGTCACCTTTTTCATCGATGCGCCATTATCATTACCAACCCAAACGCCAGTAATATAATGACCGCTATAGCCAACAAACCAACCATCTTTAAATCGCTGTGTTGTGCCGGTTTTTCCAGCAATATCATGTCCATTTAATTTCGCAGTCTTACCAGTGCCGACTTTTAAAACTTGGCGCAACATTTTATTCATTTGGTTCACATGAGTCCCGCTCACCACTTGCCCCATAGTTGCTTTCTTATGTTTGTAAAGTACACGTCCATTAAAGGTGCGAATAGATTTGATCACATAAGGAAACACACCGCGCCCACCATTTGCAAATGGCACATAAGCCGATGTTAATTCTAAAACAGATTGTTCAGCCGTACCAAGTGCAAGTGAGAGATCTTTCTTCATCTCACCCCGCAAGCCTAAACGACGAGCCGTCTCAATGGTCTTTGCAACCCCAACAGTTCCCATTAATTTCACAGCAACCACATTACTCGAATGAGCAAGCGCCGTACTCAATTTAATTTGACCACGATAGATATTTTTGTAATTGCGAGGCTGCCACTTGTTAAAAGATGTTGGTCGGTCAAAGATCAAACTATTTGAATTAAAGCCAGATTCTAACGCCGCTAAATAGACAAATGGCTTAAAAGTAGAGCCTGTCTGCCTTCGGCTTTTAATAGCCCTGTTAAATTGAGATCTTTGATAATTCTTACCACCAACCATTGCGCGCACAGCACCATCAGGAGCCATCATTACAAGTGAAGCTTGCCGCACATTCTTCTTTTTTCCGAACTTAGAAAGATAATGCCGAACCCGCCCATCGGCTTGCATCTGAACATCACGGTCAATACTTGTTTCAATAATCAAATCAGATTTGTAATCCGTGACATATTCAGGAACCAGATCTGCAATCCAATCAACAATGTAATTTGAATTAATCGGCAATCGTCGTTTTCGCAATTGCGCTGGTGCGATCAATGCCGTCTTCAATGTCAGTGGTGAAATAAAACCAGACCGTTTCATAGCAAGTAAGACCAATTTAGCACGTGCCTTCGCAGCCTTATAGTTCGATTTTGGGTTTAACCGAGACGGCGCTTTCAAAAGGCCCGCAAGCATAGCTGCCTCAGGCAACGTCAACTTCACAGCTCGTTTGCCAAAATACCGGCGAGCTGCTTGATCAATACCATAGGTTTGATGTCCAAAATAAACCCGGTTGAGATATAGCTCTAAAATTTCTTGTTTTTCAAATTTCGCTTCAAGCCAAAACGATAGTCCCATTTCTCTAAGTTTGCGGGTAACCGTTCGATCAGAGTTTAGAAATAAATTCTTCGCCAATTGCTGACTGATCGTTGAACCACCTTGAACTAGGCGCCCTTTTCGCAAGTTTGAAAACATAGCTCTTGAAAAACCGATCGGGTCAAACCCCAAATGCGAATAAAATCTACGATCTTCAATGGCAATAACCGCCTGGCTCACAAACTTAGGTAATTGCTCCAACCTGACATAATCTTTCACAAGGCCGCGTTCAGCAATGACCGTACCGTCAGAAGCCAGCACCTTAATCGCTTGACCACGCTGTTTTAACCCCGCAACAAGTGGATCCGGTAAAGTCACTGTATAAAATAATAACAAACCACCCAAAGCAATTGAGGCCCACAAAACAACAACAGAACTCCAGTAAAGCAAGGAAAAGCCTGAGAATAACGGACGCCCTCTAGGCCCCCATCCATCACCATATATTTTATTTTTATTTGAAGTAGCCCGCTTTTTAGATCGTTTCGGTTTTTGAGATTTAAACAACCCAAAAGGAAAGAAATCAACATCAACCATCTGGACTGATGAGCGTCCAGAAGTTCTCTTCCGGCCTGTATTTCCTGATCTTCTAGTTTGAGATTTTCCACTTTGAGATTTTGCGGGTGAATAGACTTTGATCTTTTGAGAAGATCGTTTTGAAGTTGTACGCTTCACACCAGCTGAAACCTTCGGCGCAGTCCGAGGCTTCTTTTTAGCTGTTTTTCGCCCTGTTGCCTTACTAGAACCAACTTTCTTACTGGCTTTAGCCTTCGGCTTTGGATCGTCGCCAAACCACCCCATAACTCTTACCCCAACCATAACGCAATACAATAGATGGTCTTAATCTATGGATGAAAAACTCATTCACCCAATAAGACCGGATACAAAACATGAGAGAACTATAAAGAAAGGAATTTAAGAGCCAGTTAACTTTAAGAAAAAATGAACAAAACATCTTAAAAAAGAGAATCTAAATAACAAAAAACTGGTGTCCCAAACGAATAGAACACCAGTTAAAACATGCATTATCAGTAATTTAGCGCGACATCATCGATGATATCGGCCACATAATTAACGAAACAACAATCCGAGCTAACATCACAAAAAACATCAAAACCAAGGAGGCTTCCTCGATAATATAACTATAACCGTTTTTGAAATGTATATAGCTAGGTGAATCCGGAATATAAGAATTAATACTCAGTTTAACATATCCAGCAAAATGTAAGATCTGCTGAAAATGCCAAGGAAATTGAATGGCGACAAATAACAATAACAAAGCCCCTAAAAAGAAGGCAAAAATCAAGTTACCTATACTCATAAAAAAACGCGTCACAACAAAGTCCCCCAAATAATTGATTTATAACTTAAAAAGTACATTCACAACCAAAGACAAAAAATTACTTAATTCACCATAAACCATTACAAATCACAGAGTCTATTGTAAAATGAAAAGCAAGATTGTTGAGTATATTGCATGGTCAAAAACTAATCCTGTGAATGACTAAAACAATCCCTAAACACTACTTTCTTTTTACAACAAAGAAACGACGGCCATCTGCATCTCGTGTCTTAGCTATCAAGTTCGTACGCGCATGTGCAGGTTTTGAAAGACCGACCAATTCTTTAATATCTTTCAAAATACTGGTGGCCTCAGCAAAGTAAGAATGCCCCAGCAAACTGGCATCAACACCTGTTGCATCAATTGTATCAATATCATCAAGGACAATAAGGTTTTCACCGGCGTCTCCAGCACGAGCATAACCACCATGCACCTCACGAGACGTCTGCAAAGCCCGGTCATCTGCTGACGCATAAAGGGTGGTGTTCTGAGAGGCTTCAACCAGCTTTGGAGCTAAATCATTAATGAAAACTTCAGCATCAATATCTGGCGCGGCTAAAATAATTTCTTTAAAGCGTTTTTTTAAATCTGGCCGTTCAATCATAACACCAGCAACAGCATTTGATAGCACACGAGTTCCCATAGAATGAGCAACCAAATATATATTCTCCGCCTGAGTATCTGTGGCAATTTGGATTAAAAATTTCTTTAAATAAGAATACGACCATTTCGCATTCGTTTCATCATGAGTGTAAGACGTCAGTGTAATTTCACCGCGAGAGGGCCAACTAAAAAAGATCGGCGCGCCATCAAATTTCAAATCATGATGAATCTGTGCTGTCCGGCGAGCCGCATCTTTAAACGCCACATTATAACCATGCACAAAAACAAACGCATTTTTACCAGAAGCTTTTGAGATCGTATCATTAAGTTGCGCTGCCACACCGCGCCAACTTAAAGTGTTCACCTTTTGCAAAACCACATGTTTTGTTGGGTCTTCACTAAACTCCATCTTCCACCATTTCGGTGCTTCAAGAGCGCCGGTTTTATGAGTTAGAGGAATAGCAATCTCACAAATCCCATAACTCATTTCACCGCGAGTTTTGCCGTAAACCTTATTGGCTTCTGTCTCACCAGTCCTGTTTCTATTGGTGCCGTAAAATACCTTAACACGGTGAAAGCCATCCTTTTCAGCACGGTCAATTTCAAACTTACGCACTTTAGGTTTCGTTGTTGTAATCGGTCCAACTTCAGGCTTTTCAATCCGCATTGCCTCTGGTAATGGCGTCGTTGCAACTTTATCACCACCAGGCAACTTCTCTGGATAATCAAGTTTAGATGGGGCTTCAATAGTTGCAATATCATCAGGACTACCAGGCGCAACTTCTTTTTCTGCCTTTTTAGGCATTGAAGTTATATCTTCAGCACTACAGGCACTTAATAACAGACCTCCACCCAATAGAAGGCATATCACCATAAAGAATCTCTGCCACTGCATTTGAATAACTCCCTCAAGATTTTCTGCAAAATGATAGTAAAATAAAAGCGGACCATAAACCAGCCAACACTATAGACCCATACTTAACCTGTAAAAAGTGATATTAATTTGTCCTACCCGTTGTAAAGCGTTCCGCCCAAAAGTGAATTCGGTTTTATAAAATTGCAGATGCTTTGTAGACATCTGAAGTAACAAAAAAGACATGCTAAGACAAAAATCTAGAGCATTTCAGTAAATTCATCAAAAAAAAGAAATGCTCTCGAATAAAAAGATACAAATAAAAAAATCTGACACATTCTAAGTGCCAGACTTTATGTAACTCACTAATTTTACACAAGTTAAACTTAAGCTATTTAATCTCAAGCGCACCAAGTACCGGACCAGATGCCCCAACTTGAGCTAAAAATATACAATGTTTACCATCCTTGGGCACAATCTTGTCTCTCGCAACTGTCAGGTCAACACCGTCTTTGCTAAAATCAGCCACCTTTTCAACACCAAGAACAATATTATGGTAAGCAATGGTACGGCCTCTGTTCTCGCCGCGGCGAATAGCAACATTAGCCTTATCTTTCACCCAAACCATCCATAAAACAACACCTTGAGTTGAAACAGTATCTTCTGACCAAATACGAACCTTTCCACCTTCAATCTCTGAAATCTTTAGATTAATTAATTTAGAATTTAATCTCTGCTTCGTTTCCTTGATCTTGGTGTTAATTTTATATTGGCTCGCCCCATTCATATGCTCAAGCCCATTCACAACAGCTTGCGGTGTATAAACTGAACCATCACCTCTGGCCCGTGCATAATTTCTCTGGCGCTCACTATTAGCTTTCTTGCCATAAGTATCCCGCCATCCAAGGTAATCCCAATAATCAACTGAATAACTAAGAGCCACCACATTCGGGGCTGTTACATATTTCTCCAAAAGTACATCTGCTGGCGGACAAGATGAACACCCCTGGCTAGTAAAAAGCTCAACCACTGTATTGGCTGGCTTTATCTTAAAAGTTGATAAGGCCCCGGTTTCAGTCCCTTCAGCAAAACTAGCTGTTCCGCTAGAAATTAAAAATGAAAGACCGATAAGGCACTTTATAAAAATAGATCTCATTAGCATCCGCCAATTCTCCTGCTCTTCAAGTTAAGTGCATTATAGCTGGTAAAAAGAAAAGCACAGCTCAATTAGGCTCACATTTTCGCGAGAGCCACTTGATAGCCTCATAAACCACATAAATGTTTATAAAAAAAGCCAGTACTTTTAGTTCAGTACCGGCTTGAAATCTAAAAATATTTATCAATCAAGTACGCCACTAAGCACGGTTTCTTTTACGGATGCATAGTGGGCATCTGAAGCACACTAAAACAGAACAACTCAACAGGCGCATTATAAAAACTCTCATATAACATAGAACTAACTACACGAAGAAGGAGCATTGCCCTCTTCAGGCAATGGGACATGACGAAGCGCAAGCGCAGTCCGGCGCGGTGCGCCGTCTCTCGGAGGCTCAAGCGTGTTAACGCTTGAAATAGCCGTGAGAGAAATGAACTACAAACAAAAAGATTCAAGACGCCAAATTGCGCAATACATAATGCAAAATGCCACCATTGCGATAATAAGACAGCTCATCCTCTGTATCAATACGACAAAGCAGATCAACATCCTTAGTAGACCCGTCATCAAAAATAACTTTTGCGATTAAGCTAGTCTGCGGTGACAAATCTGTAAGCCCTTCAATTGTAACAGTTTCTTTCCCTGTTAAACCAAGAGATTGCCAGTCTTCATCTTTTTTAGAAAATTGCAGCGGCAATACGCCCATGCCAATCAGGTTCGAGCGATGAATACGCTCAAAACTAGCAGCAATCACGGCCCTAACACCCAGTAACCTCGTACCCTTAGCTGCCCAGTCGCGACTAGAGCCCGTGCCATATTCTTTGCCAGCAAAAACAACCAAAGATTTTCCCTCATCTGCATAGCGCATAGCAGCATCATAAATGGACATCTCTTCGCCTGAGGGATGGTGAAGTGTCACGCCACCTTCAGTGCCTGGAACCATCTGATTTTTAATGCGAATATTAGCAAATGTTCCACGCATCATCACTTCATGGTTCCCGCGGCGTGAACCATAGGAATTAAACTCAGCAGGTGACACATTATGCGATTTCAAATATTGCCCAGCGGGCCCATCAGACTTAATCACCCCAGCTGGAGAAATATGGTCAGTTGTAATCGAGTCGCCAAACAATCCAAGAATTTGAGCTCCTTGAATATCAGATACTGCGGGTGGTTCTATTGTCAGTCCTTCAAAATATGGCGGGTTCGCAACATAGGTCGATTTCTCGTCCCAGCTGTAAGTTAAACCACTTGCCCCACCAATGGTTTGCCACTGCTCATCACCTGTAAACACATTGCTATACCGCTCCGCAAACATTTCTGCCGTCACATTAGAGCGAATAAGTTCCGCGATTTCACTGTTAGAGGGCCAAATATCTTTCAAATAAACAGGCTTACCATCCTTGCCTTCACCTAATGGCTCGGTTGCTAGATCAACTTGCAAAGAACCAGCAAGCGCATAAGCCACAACCAGCGGCGGAGACGCAAGAAAGTTTGCTTTAATATCTGGTCCAATTCGACCTTCAAAATTTCGATTTCCAGAAAGAACCGAACAAGAAACCAAGTCATGTGTCGCAATAGCTTTTGCAAGATCAGCTGGTAATGGCCCTGAGTTGCCAATACAAGTCGTGCAACCATAACCAACAAGCGTGAACCCAAGCGCATCTAAATCATCCTGCAATCCAGCTCGATTTAGATAATCGGTAACAACCTGAGACCCAGGTGCCAGTGAGGTCTTGACCCATGGCTTAACTGATAAACCTTTTTCCAAGGCTTTCTTTGCAAGCAATCCTGCAGCTATCATCACAGATGGATTTGAAGTATTCGTGCAAGATGTAATCGCAGCGATCATCACATCGCCATGCCCCAAATCATGATCACGGCCCTCAACAGGGAAACGGTCATTCAATTGAGAAGGTTTTTTATATTCGGTCTCCATGACCTTTTCAAAAGTTACCTTAGCAGCATCAAGATCAATACGATCCTGCGGACGCTTTGGACCTGAAATCGATGGCACCACAGTGCCAATGTCTAAATATAAAGTATCAGTAAAAACAGGGTCTTCCATACCACTTATACGGAACATCCCCTGCGCTTTCGAATAGTCCTCAACCAAAGCAATGCGGTCAGCATCACGCCCCGTTGCTTTCAAATAGTCAAGCGTGTCCCCATCTACGGGGAAAAACCCACACGTCGCACCATATTCAGGTGCCATATTCGCAATCGTTGCCTGGTCTTCAAGTGAAAGATGGTCAAGACCAGAGCCATAAAACTCAACAAACTTACCAACCACACCTTTTTCTCTGAGCATTTCAACAACTCGAAGCACCAGGTCTGTCGCCGTAATCCCTTCAGCCATCTCACCTTCAAGTTTAAAACCAATCACCTCTGGGATCAGCATTGAAATCGGTTGACCAAGCATCGCTGCTTCCGCTTCAATACCACCAACACCCCAACCCAAAACAGCAAGACCGTTCACCATAGTTGTGTGACTGTCAGTGCCAACCAATGTGTCTGGAAAGGCTTGTGTCACACCGCCTACGTCTTTGGTCCAAACGGTCTGAGCTAAATATTCAAGGTTTACCTGATGACAAATACCTGTGCCTGGCGGCACAACACGGAAATTATCAAACGCCTGTGATCCCCAGCGCAAAAATTCATAGCGTTCTTTATTGCGCTCATATTCTTTATTTACATTTTGCTCAAAACTATCAAACTGACCAAAGTAGTCCACCATCACAGAATGATCGATAACCAAATCAACCGGCACAAGCGGATTAATTTTGGATGGATCTCCCCCAATATCAGAGAGGGCCGCTCGCATCGCAGCCAAATCAACAACAGCCGGCACACCTGTAAAATCCTGCATCAATACCCGGGCTGGACGATAAGCAATTTCTCGAGTTGAACGTTTATCTATTGCCCATTGAGCAATGGCCCGAATGTCATCAACCGTGACCGAACTCCCATCTTCAAAACGCAAAAGGTTTTCAGCCAAGACTTTCAATGAAAATGGCAATTTTGAAAGACCATCAAGCCCATTGGCTTCAGCCTCTGATAATGAAAAATATTCGTAAAGTTGACCATTCACTGTCAACTCTTTACGGCAATTAAAACTATCTAATGATTTAATTGAATTCGTCAAAACGTCTCTCCTTTAAGGTATAGACAGATTTAATAATCACGAGTGACCTAAAATCCAACACGTCAAACAGCATATTTGTTTTATAGTGATGCTAGTTATTTATAAAAAAAATTCCAGAGGAGCGTTGAATATATTTTTGAGCTGTTTAAGGTACCAAAAATCAAATTTTTCGCTAAAAAGAACACTAATGGCACTAAAAATAGAAGAAATAAGCCTCAAACGGGGCAATCGGCTGCTGATCAAAGATTTAAATTTTTCTTTAAAAAAAGGAGAAAGCTTGCTCATAACCGGCCCAAACGGCGTGGGCAAGACGACTTTAATTCGCTCAATAGCTGGTTTTATAGAACCATTGACTGGAAAAATTACCTATCATCATCAATCACAGACAAACGATCCATCTAATAAATCTGAAGATGATGACGAGAATTTAAGGGAACATATTCATTATATCGGCCACAAAAACGGCATACGCACCAGCCTAACCGTTTTAGAAAATCTTGAGTTCTGGCAATCTTTTTTCGGCTCAGATACAGACCTAAAGAAAATCATAAAAACCTATTTTCTTGAAAGCCTCATTAATATTCCAGCTGGATATTTATCTGCCGGCCAGAAAAGACGACTAGGTTTAGCTAGGTTATCCATTGTCGAACGCCACATTTGGCTCCTTGACGAACCAACAGTATCTCTTGACGAAATGTCAGCCAATATTGTTGCAAATGCCGCAAATGATCATCTAAAAAGGGGTGGCATTTTAGTAGCTGCCACTCACATCCCTTTAGAAATACCCTTCACTCAACATATTCAGCTCTCCAAAAATATCGAGCAAGATTGGGAAGACATCATATGAGTGCTTTTTTCGCGCTTTTAAAAAGAGACATCCTACTAAGTATCAGAGAAGGGGGGACAATCGGTATCGCCCTCGGTTTCAACCTCATCGTTGTCACCATACTCCCACTCGGCATCGGGCCAGACCAAAACTTGCTCAACCAAATCGCACCAGGTGCCTTATGGGTCACGCTGCTTTTATCTCTTTTATTATCATTAGACCGCCTCTTTTTGACAGATTATGAAGAAGGCACCCTAGAACTCATGAGCCATAGTGAAATTCCCCTTGAGCTCATTGTTGTTGCAAAAGCATTAGCTCATTGGCTCACAGTTGCTGTGCCCCTCGCCATCATGGCACCGGTTCTTGGCCTCTTGATGAACTTATCACCAAGCCAATTCGGAATTCTCACTTTGTCTGCACTCATCGGCACACCAGCTCTTAGTTTTTTAGGGGCAATCGGTGCCGCCCTCACCTTGGGATTAAAACGAGGCGGCTTACTGTTACCTCTATTAATATTACCATTTTTCATCCCAACGTTAATTTTTGGTGTGAGCACAACAACAGGGTTTTTATTCGCAAGTGGTAATTATGAAAGCTCACTCGCACTACTCGCTGCCATATCAATCAGTGCGGTTGTCTTAGCCCCATTCCCAACAGCCTGGGCCCTAAGGTTCAATCTACAATAATTTAGCCAAGTACGATAAAATGACGGTTGTTGGTAGGCAACAGAAGGAGCACTAAAATGCGACGGTTGCTAGTGGGCAACAGAAGGAGCACAAAAAAAAACCTAGCCCCTAAATTCACCATTACAGATGTTTCATTTGAAAGTACCAAAGATCTAACCTAAATTAGGGTATAAACCTACGATAGGACCCTTTATAATTATGAGCGATAAATACTCATAACAAAATGGCTGCATATAAAAAGCTGCATATATTGTAAGAAAGCTGAAACTATAGATGAATACCAAAACGGAAAATTTATCCCTGTGGAACCGCATAGGCAATCTTTTCAATTTTTTAGCCAACCCAAGCCAATTCATAAAATACAGCGCTTACATTCTTCCATGGCTAGGGATTATCTCCCTTATTGGCTTCGTAACTGGGCTATATTACACCTTTTTCAAAACCCCACTTGATGAAGAAATGGGCTCAACTGTGATTATAATGTTTGTCCATGTTCCAGCAGCCTGGATAGCCATGATGTCATATGCAATTGTTGCCACTTCAAGCATTGGCCTTCTCATCTGGCGCCACCCCCTGGCAGACGTATCTGCAAAAGCTGCAGCCCCCTTGGGCGCTACAATAACATTTCTCTGCCTTGTCACAGGCTCATTATGGGGGCGGCCTGATTGGGGCACCTATTGGCAATGGGATTTAAGAATGACCTCTGTTCTCATTCTTTTTCTTCTTTTTATTGGCCTAATTACATTACGAAGCTCTATCGAAGAAGAAACTCAAGCCGGAAAAACCACAGCACTACTAGCTATTGTAGGGATAGTTTTGCTACCCATCATCAAATATTCAGTGGAATGGCAGCAATCTTCGCTTCACCAAAAAGCTGGAATTTTCGAAGGACAAGTGGCAACAGACTTCCTAATCCCGCTTTTCATCATGGCCATCTCATACACCACGCTTTTCTTCTATTTACACATGAAAGCAATGCGCGCAGAAATCTACAGACGCCGCACAATTTCACAACAGCGCAAACACGCCTTTGACGCCACCAGAAGAGAAGAAGAAAATTTAGAACGTGTTTCGTAAAATCGATATTGCTGTTCTAAAAAACTAACAAACTGAAAGAAACAGATAAAAGGAAGACAAATGCTTGAGTTAGGACCATATGCAAACTTTATAATTGCCTGCTACGGCATCTCGTTCCTGACATTAATCGGTTTGGTAATATGGGTACATCGTAGTGAAACTCATCATAAAAAAATGCTAGATCTCTTCACCAGCCAAAAAGAAAAGAACTAGATCTATAGAAATCTAAATCTTGCAATCTGCTCTGAGCAAAAAACGTAGGCCGAACGGCCGTCAACGCGTCGCGTTGCACCTCGTAGGGCAGCAGCTTCGCTGCCATCGCCCGTGAGAGATAAAAAAGGGTGGAGCGAATAGCAAAAATTATTATTAATTTCTAGCGCAGGCTCCACCCTTCCCCGCAGGCCCAATACATCACAAAAGGTAAAACCTTCTCCGCCAGGATCTAGTGATGAATTCGAGCACTATGTATAGTCTCTACTATCTGGCTCAAAGTGTCCAAAAAAATCTCACGTTGTTCCGCAGGTAATGCAGATAAAATTTTCTTATCAGCATCAGCCGCAGCAGGCATCGCCTCATTTAAGATTGCCCGACCCTTGTCTGTTACATAAACAGCATAAGCTCTCGCATCATTTGTCATTCTTTTACGACTGATTAAACCTTTGTTCAACATCCGCCGCACAATGTCCGCAAGAGTTGACCGGTCAACACCGGTACGATCAACAAGATCCGTTTGATTTAAGCCTTCATATTTAGCAACCGTTTTTAAAATAGTAAATTGACGAGGAGTTAAACCTGCAAATTTCACCTTTTGTCCAAAGACATCTCCAGCACATTGTCCCGCTCTATGCAGAAGATGAATAGCTGAAATTTCTAACTCTTTATCTTCAGAAGTTGTATCTCCGATTAACATTTATATAGTCCCCACTTTTAAGGGAAGTTCTTTGTTTAAAGAAAATAAAGATTAAGTCTATCACGTCGATAAGAAGATAGTGAATAAGTCATCCAAATTTAAAAATCAAAAAACATAGTGCTTATTCAGTAATATCATCAGATCCTAAGGCTAAATCAATCATCCCTAACAAAAACTTCGATTGGATACTAGGTCACACACATACACCTATAGGTTGAATAATTACTCCCTATACGCGCAATGTCAACAAGTAATTAACCTTAAGTTGTATAATTTTTATGAGAAAAATATGATGATTAAAAATGCATCTCTTCAAATAAAGAGCTTAAATTAATTGGCCTCTTCAGAATTATCTTCCTCAGGCAAGATAATCTCATTCCGAATAAAAATTAGTTCCAAAACAGAAAAGCCCAGCGTCAAAGGAAGTAACATAAAGGCCTTAAACTGCACCCATGTTTCCTCATCAAAACTCCGCCAAACATACTCGTTCAGCCCCGCTAGAAACAAAAAGAACAAGCCCCAATGCAAGCTCATTTTAAACCAGCCTCGATCAGTTAACTCAACTGCTTCTCCCAAAACCGTCTTCATCAAAGAGCGCCCAAAAGCCAGTGCCCCTAAAAGACCAGCAGCAAACAAACAATAAATAATTGTAGGTTTGATTTTTATAAAGAAAGTGTCATCGAAATATAAAGTCAGGCCACCAAAAACAAGCACCAAAGCCGCCGTAACTAAAGGCATTGTCGCTACTTTTTTAAAGACAAACCAAAACACTATAATAGAGAGCGTTGTGGTGATCATTAGAGCAACCGTTGCCTCCATCAAACCCATATATTTATAGGTGATAAAGAAGATTACCAAAGGTGTCATTTCTAAAAAGAGCTTAAACAATTTCATAACAACTAGTTCCTTGTTATTGTTGTGTTTTATAAATAAAAAATCAATTATTATTCAGACACACCAGCAATCGCTTTAGCAAAATCTGAAGGGTTAAAGGCTTGCATATCTTCAATGGATTCACCAACACCAATCGCATGAATGGGGAGTTTATATTTCTCAGCAATCGCCACTAAGATACCCCCCCTTGCCGTACCATCCAGCTTGGTCATAATAAGCCCGGTAACACCGGCTATTTTTTGAAAAATCTCAACCTGGTTTAACGCATTTTGTCCTGTGGTTGCATCCAAAGTCAGCAACACATCATGAGGTCCAGTTGGATCAAACTTCTTTATTACGCGAACAATTTTTTCAAGCTCGGCCATCAAATCAGCCTTATTTTGCAATCTACCGGCTGTGTCAATCATCAAAATATCTGTGTTCTCAGCCCTGGCTTTTTCCAAAGCATCATACACCAACCCAGATGCATCCGCACCAATCTGACCAGAGACAAATCCAGCCCCAGTTCTCTCACCCCAAACCTTAAGCTGGTCAACTGCAGCCGCTCTAAAAGTATCCCCGGCAGCGAGCATAACGGAGCGTCCTTCGTTCTTAAATTTCAGTGCTAATTTGCCAATTGAAGTGGTTTTACCGGCCCCGTTTACACCAACCATAAGCAAGATATGTGGCTTATTTTCACTACTAACAACCAAAGGTTGTGCAACCGGTTTAAGGATGGTTTCAACTTCATTTGATAAAATTTGCCGAACTTCTTCACCTGAAATCTCTTTATCATAGCGCGAAGAAGACAATTGATCAGTGATTCGCATGGCCGTTGCCACACCCAAATCAGATTGAATGAGCAGATCTTCTAAATCCTGCAAAGCCTCATCATCCAGTTTGGATTTAGTAAAAATACTGGTAATGCCTTCAGTTAATTTTGAAGACGATTTAGATAAACCAGACGTCAGACGTGAGAACCACCCTTTTTTCGGTGAGGTTTCAGGCTCTTTTTGGGTTTCATCATGTGAAACAACAGGCTCAGTTTGCTCTAGAGAAGTTGAGAGAACCACTTCATCGGCGACTTCATCACCTAAAGAAATCTCTTCGCTTGCTTCCTCTCCCTGAGCTATATCATCAAGAGCAGTTGAACCATCAGCTTCATTCAGAGGAACATCTAAAACATCTTTTTCTTTTTTTCCTCCAAAAAGGCGCCCAAACAAGCCACTCCCCTTTTCCTTTTCACCGCTGTTGCCGTCACCGCTCATGCCAAAACCTCACCTTTCAATTGCCCATCCTCTTGTCGTCTCACCTTAGCTCGAATTATCGCCCCAGGCTGATAAGGACCATCCAACTGAACTTCAATAAAATTCTCTGCGCGGCCCATTTGACCACGCTCCATTAATAACTCAACAGGCTGCCCATCCAATGTTTCCATATATGACATCAACCGCTCATTCCCAAGCGCGCGCAACTGTGCAGCGCGATCTTTAATCACAGCTTTCGTCACCTGTGGCATCAAAGCTGCTGGCGTACCTGGCCGCGGGGAAAAAGGAAACACATGCAAAAAAGTAAGCCCGCACTCTTCTACAAGACGCAAACTATTCTCAAACATCTCATCAGTCTCAGTAGGGAAACCAGCAATAATATCAGCACCAAAAACAATGTTGGGCCGAAGCTCTCGCACTTGGCTACAGAACGCAATCGCATCTTCACGTGAATGACGCCGTTTCATCCGCTTCAAAATCATATTGTCACCAGCTTGCAGCGAGAGATGCAAATGAGGCATCAACCGCTCGTCATTCGCGATAACATCCATCAAAGCGTCATCAGCTTCAACAGAATCAATTGATGAAATTCTCAATCGCTTTAAATCAGGAACATGTTTTAAAATCTGCTGGCAAAGCTTGCCAAGGCTCGGCTCCCCCGGCAAATCACGACCATAAGCTGTGATATCAACACCAGTGATGACAATTTCTTTATAACCCTCATCTACAAGATGAGAGACTTGATGCACCACCTCACCGGCTGGAACTGAGCGTGAATTCCCCCGGCCAAACGGAATGATACAAAATGTACACCGATGATCACAACCATTTTGCACCTGAACATAAGCCCGTGCCCGCCCACCAAAAGCAGAAATCAAATGCCCAGCCGTCTCGGTTACAGACATAATATCATTCACCTGGCAAGGTTCTGATGTTTCAGTAGCTAACCCCTGAAAGGTCTCAGCCTTCATTTTTTCATCATTGCCAATAACAAAATCAACCTCATCCATCTTATCAAACATCTGGGGATCAATTTGCGCCGCACAACCGGTCACAATAATTTTAGCGTCTGGGTTTTCTCTTTTTAAACGGCGCACAGTTTGCCGCGCCTGACGAACAGCTTCATTTGTCACAGCGCAACTATTAATTATAATCGCATCATCAAGGCCAGCATTGCGCGCATGTTCGCTCATCACCTCAGATTCATAAGAATTGAGCCGACAACCAAATGTCACAATTTGTGGAGCATCAGATTTTGGATTTTTATTCATTTAAATACGCTAAACTCGCTTTACCCAATTTCATTTCAGGTCAGTACATTCCCACTAGGAAATTTCAACCTCACCCTTATACTCAACTTCAATTGGCCCTGTCATTAAGATATGATCATCCGCTTCACGCCAATGAATTTGCAAATCACCACCAGGTAATGAAACAGAAACATTCCGCCCTGTCAGTTTTTTCCGCGCGGCACAAACAGCAGCAGCACAAGCCGCCGTTCCACATGCTTTTGTCAAACCAGCACCACGCTCCCAAACATGAAGAATGAGAGAGTTTTTGGAAGTCACTTGAGCCAAAGAAATATTAGCCCGCTCTGGAAACATCGGATGATTTTCAAGCATGGGGCCAAATTTGGCTAAGTCATGCGCCTCAACATCATCAACCCAAAAAATACTATGCGGGTTCCCGACATTCACAACAGAAGGAGAATGCAATACAGGCGCATCAATTGGTCCAATTTGCAATTCAATCATCCGTGTATCTCGAAACTCTTCCATTAAAGGAATGTCTTCCCAACCAAATTTGGGAACACCCATATCAACTGTGACTTGGTCTTGCCCAATAATCTGAGCAATTAAAACACCTGCATTCGTTTCAATCGTTACCCCAGCGCGGTTCAATTCACCGGCAACAATCCGTCCAACACATCTGGTCGCATTCCCACAAGCATCAACCTCAGACCCATCAGCATTTAAAATTCGCATAAATACGTCAGCTTTAGAAGATGGCTCAAGCACGATCACCTGATCACAGCCCACACCATCATCGCGATTTGCAACAAATGCAGCCTGTTCAGCAGTCAACGACAAAGGCTGTTCTCTGCTATCGAAAATAGCAAAGTCATTCCCAAGTCCATTCATTTTAATAAAGCTAACGGCGTTCATCTACTTAGTCTCAGTTCCACGGGCTATACCCAAACTTAATCTTTAGGCTTTCATCGCTCTATATAAGCATGAAGGCTTATAAAACCAAATTTAATCTCACATCACCCTGTATAGAGTTAAAGAACAGGGTCAGGTAATCCATTCAAGCGGGCGCAAGCTACAACGCTATTTCGAAGCAAACAAGCAATCGTCATAGGCCCAACTCCGCCAGGAACGGGGGTAATAAATCCAGCAACCTCAGCCACCTCGTTATACGCCACATCACCTTTTAACTTTGTTTTTCCTAATTCATTCACCGTCCGATGAATACCCACATCAATCACAATAGCGCCAGGTTTAATCCACTCCCCCTTCACCATCTCACATTGCCCTGCTGCGGCCACAACCAAATCAGCACGGCGTACAATCTCGGGCAAGTTTTGTGTTCTAGAATGAGCAACCGTTACCGTGCAATTCTCTTGCAATAGCAATTGTGCAACTGGTTTCCCAACAATGTTAGAGCGCCCAATAACCACCGCATTTAATCCCGTTAAATCAGCTTGAGCTTGCTTGGCCAAAATCACACAGCCAACAGGCGTGCACGGCACCAATGCTTTTTGCCCAGTTGCTAACCGGCCCGCATTAATAGGGTGAAACCCATCAACATCTTTCAATGGGTCAATTGCTGAAATAACTTTGCTCTCATCAATATGATCCGGTACTGGTAATTGCACTAGAATTCCATGAACCGTTTCATCATTGTTTAACTGCTCAATAAGCTGAAGCAAATCATCTTCTGTAGTCTCAGCAGGTAGCCGATGCTCAAAACTTGCCATACCAACTTCAACAGTTTGTTTTGCTTTGTTTTTTACATAAACCTCAGAAGCTGGGTCTGCCCCAACTAGCACAACGGCTAAACCTGGAGTAACACCAACCGTTTCTTTTATCTTGGCAACCTCACCTGCAATAGACGCTCTAAGCGCTTTAGCTGTTAGTTTGCCATCTATGATTTGAGCTGTCATCTATCAGCGTCCTCACATATAATTTTTAAGAATTTTCAATATTTCAAAGACAATCGATATTTCAAAAGCCATTAATTTCAAAGGCCAATAATCTCACAGGTCTGAAAGAAGGCCCTTAACCTGATGCAACAAATCTCGCCCCCCTCCCTCAATCAAAACAGTCTTATGTCTAGACTTCGATCCAGCAAATAAAATCACGGTAGATTTTGGGACATTCAACCATTTTGCAATCACTTTAAGAACGGCTTTATTCGCAAGACCTTTATCAGCAATGGCCCGAACAGAAACTCGCAAAAGTTCAATCTCACGTTTTCGATCATCGCCTACGACTTCACATCCTTTAACTTCATCCCTTTGTGCTTTTGGAGAAACAAGAATATGAAGTTTAAGCCCTTCATCAACGACCTTATAAGGCAAATTTGCCAATAAATTTCACCGATTAAATTTAGCTTTAAAGACTAGCTTGATGGAAGAAAGGAATGAGCCAGCCACGAATGACCACAAATTGCAAAAACATAAAAAATATCAGCAACAGCAAAGGCGCCAAATCAACACCATTGATCGGCGGCACAAGGGAACGAAACGGCCGGTACATTGGCTCAGTAACTGTATGTAAAAATTGCATCACTGACTGTACAAAGTTATTGTAAGTATCAACAATTCCAAAGGCTACAAGCCAGCTTAAAATCACGCTGATAATCACAACCCATTTTAAAAGATCAATGATAACAACATCAATAAATTGCAACAAAGGGATCATAGTTCGCTCTTTCAACTATTGGTCATTTTTAAAAGTTTAGCCTTAGCAGCCAAAGGCTTGAAAAGCAATAATGAACCAAAGCTGTTAACGTTCTGCTATTCACCGTCAACTCTGGTTAAAAAGATCTCTTTTTATATAAAAACCCCATAAGTGGCGCCATTAAGCTTCCTGGAATAACGCGCAAAAACAAGGCAGCCAATGAATATATAAAACCAGGCGTAATAATCGTCCAAATTCTTGTCAACATCCCCCGATGAACTGAACGAGCCACAAAACGTGGTTTCAAATGCCAAAGAATATAATTATACAATGAATTCTGACCGTCAATTTTGTGATGAAACGCCGTTTTCGTCGGGCCAGCTAAAATAGCACCAATATAGACCCCTTTCCCCCTCACTTCATTGGCTAAGCTTTCAGTAAAATTAACAACATAAGCTTTGGTGGAAAAATAAATCGAATTGTAAGGCCCTGGTGTCACACCACCAAGGGATGCCATATTTAGCAAAGTCCCAGAACCACGAGCAGTCATTTTAGGCAAATAACGATGTGTCAAAGCTGTCAAAACCTTAATATTCACATCCAGAACATGCTCAAGCTCGCTCCATTCGGTCTCAAGGAATTCATTTCGCTCTCCAAGCCCAGCATTATTCACTAAGATTTCAACATGATAGCCCTTTGCCTCAAGTAAATCATCAATCGTGTCATGGAGTTCAAAATTGGCAAGATCCATGGCTAATGACAAAATCTCGCCTGAACCAATCTTTTTCAAGCGAGCAGCAACCGAACGCAAGCGATCTTCATTCTTGCCGATAAGTAATAGATTATAATCAGCCTCAGCTAATTCATGAGCAAGCGCAGCACCAATCCCACCAGATCCACCAGTAATCAAAACAAGAGGTTTGGTATGAACTTCAGGAAGATTAGAAGGTAATCTGCGCCTACGCCAAAATTCAGTAATTTTTCCAATTAAAGTCGCTATTTTTAAAGTAAAAGATTTAGTCTTCATTCTTATTATTATACCTAAATTTCAAGTGATGCTTGATCACATCAAATGTCGCAACACTTTTAAGCAACAATGCCTAATATAACATCAAACTTAAATCAAAACTTCAGACTTAAGAAGGAAACTGTTGTCACATAGCAAACAATTAAAAATGATAAGCCCAATCATGTTTTTGACTATACAGCAATTTATCAATTGCGTTATCGCTGTCGCAAAAAACAGCTACAAAGCAGCAATAACCAAATGTTCAGCTAAGCTCAGGAATAAAATCATCTTCATGAAAACAAAATATGAGAGTATAAAGTGACACAGCAACCATTGAATGTCTTATTCTTATGCAATACGAACACAACCTGCTCAATCATTGCTGAAGCCGTCATGAATAGATTAAGCCAAACAGATGCTGCCGGCAGGTTTAAGGCTTACAGTGCTGGCTCTTTTCACAGAGGCATGGTCCACCCCCATACCCTTCATCTCCTGGCAAATAATAATTATGACCCCAACGAATTTCGTTCAAAAAACTGGCAAGAATTTGCTGAACCACATGCCCCGGTAATGGATTTCATCTTCACTCTTACAGATGAAATTACCCAAGAAGCCTGCCCAACATTCCCTGGTCTCCCTCTCACGGCACATTGGGGTGTACCAGACCCCGCCATGGCAAACGGAACCAACGCTGAAATTCATTACGCCTTTTCAGATACAATGAGGATGATCGAACAACGCGTTAGTATTTTTGTCAATTTACCGCACAAAGACCTAGATAAACTAACACTCCAACAACGAATTGATGATATCGGAAATCGTTAAATTTAATTATATCAAAAGCTTAAAACAAGATTTATAAATCACCTACTCCTTCAAGACAAAGCCCACCAAAAATAAAGCGGAACCAACCCATAACTTGCCGCCCCTACAATCAACCCAGCCTTAAGCAACGCGCTATCAAATCGTCTCCATAAAACAACAATGCATAACAAAGCCAATAAACATTCAAAGAAAGAAACCACATCTCCATAGTGATCCCTGTTCCAATAAGAAAGCGGTGAATGAAACCGAAACTCGGTAAAGGGCCAAAAATGTTTGTGCGCATCTGCGTGATGAAACGGCAAATCAAAAGCCAAATGCAACAACGCGGCACCACAAAGAAATTGCAACCACCGTACTTTCATAAACCACCCTACGGCAAAGAACCCCACATAGAGCGGTAAAGAATTTGTAATGGCTGAATATGTTTGCCAGGGCTCCTGCCAATAGACGGAAGTCCATAATTCATGAGATGAAATTCCAGCAATAAACTTCGCCCATATAAACAAAATATAAATAGATAAATCCGGCAGCAACGCCCCAACAATGACCGCAAAATTTAGCCCCCAAAAAGCAACTGCACTATCAGAGACTTCTGAACTCATATCTGAGCTCTGGCCTGATCTGGAAAGAGCAGCTCCAGCAATTAGCAAATGGGTTGGTGTCATCATGTTAAAGACATCCTATGAATATCATCTTGGCCCTCGAAGCAAAAAGTTGAGAAAGAAAACTTTAAAAAAAACAACCAAAGAAACCAAATCACTTTCTAGCTATCTGGCTAGCTACTTGGCGAACTAACGCCCAATCCCATCTTAAAGCCATATAATCATTCAGCAATTAAACCTTATACAAACTATCAACTTTATAAGGACGGTAGGAAATGCTAGAACCAAGCAGTTTAATATAGCACAGAAGTCATTACCAAGGCTGTGAGAGCATCAGAATCGTGTAAAACGACGATAAGAGAGATCCAAATGCAAAAAATTTCCAAGACTTTACCCTTTCTCATTTCATCTCTTGTTTTTATTTCTTTTGTGACCATTACAATTAGCATTGCCCACGCACACGGCATGTCAGACGCTGAAAAAGCAACAGCCATAGGTGGCAGCAACCTTCAATACATCTGGCTCGGCGCCACACATATGCTCTCAGGTTTTGATCACCTTGCATTTGTATTTGGTATTGTTTTCTTTTTAAGAAGCTTTGGAGAAATCGCCAAATATGTCACGACTTTCACAGTCGGTCATTCCATCACCTTGATATACGCAACCCTCAACGGCATCCAGCTCAATCATTACATCATCGACGCAATCATTGCCCTGAGTGTTTGTTACATTGCTTTTCATAATCTGGGTGGCTTTCGAAAATATCTCAAAACACCAGCACCCAATATGCTTTTGATGATTTTCGCCCTTGGCCTCATTCACGGCTTTGGCCTGTCAACCATTTTGCAAGAATTGCCATTAGATAAAAACAACCTCCTGGCCAATATCATATCCTTCAATATCGGCATCGAACTTGGTCAATTATTGGCACTGGCACTTATGCTGATCGTCATCATGGGATTGCGGAAAACATCTTTGTTTCCACTCTTCAGTAAAGTTGTGAACTTATGCCTTATACTCATCGGCGCAGCATTATTCTTCATGCAAATGAACGGGTATATAACTTCTCAAGAGTCAAAACTTGTTGAAAAAAGTGTTGAAGCCCCAGCCAAGGCTAAGACAGAAAAACAACGATTGGTTCCACTAAAAGAAACCAACCTGGAATGGCAAGACACAATTAAAATCACTCTGCCAGCCAACAAAGGCATCGAATATAAATTCACGGCTGAAAAAGATGCAAGCTTCAGCTACACATGGAAAACTGAAAACGGCGAAGAGATCTTCTTTGATTTTCATGGAGAGCCAAAAGGCAACACAACCGGCTATTTCAAAAGCTATAAAGAAACCACAGCCAACACCTCATCCGGCACCCTAACAACCCCGTTTCAAGGAACCCACGGCTGGTACTGGGCCAACAAAACCTCAAAGCCGATTACTGTAATTTTAAAAGCGGTTGGGGACTACAAACGTACAGATCAGTAAAACGAAAAAAGTCAAAATGGCTATGCTGTTTCTTTGAAAGAAGAGCGCCGAACAGGGCGGTTTTTCATCCCCAAAAGCCGGTCTCTGTCAAAAATCGCCAGAGCTTCAGAACGCCCACTCTCAATTGATGCATCTACAATTTGTGCCTGCCACTCGGCAAGCTCTGGGTTAATACAGTAATAAACCCATTGTGCTTCTCGACGCGAACAAACAAGCCCTGCATCCCTCAACGCTGCCATATGCCGAGAAATCTTAGGTTGAGAAATTTCAAGCGCATACACCAGCTCGCAGACACAAAGTTCCTCTTCACCAGAAAGAAGCAACAATGCCCGCACGCGCGTCTCATCACTAAGAGTTTTAAAGGTTAAAATCTGTTCCATCATTTTTTAGTATACACCAATTAACATATACGGTAAAACGTATATGTGTTTAGTTACATATGCTATTTAAAATTTCAATTCATAAATCATAACAACAAACAGATAAAAATAAAATGGGAGGATAAAATGGTTCTAGAGGTGAAAAACGTTTTATTTCTATGCACAGGCAATTCAGCACGTTCTATCATCGGTGAGGCGGTTATAAACCGAATAGGAAAACCACACTTTAAAGGATACAGTGCTGGCAGCATGCCAAAAGAGGAAGTCCACCCCAATACATCGCAGCTGCTCACCAACCAAAATTTTGATCCCTCACACTACCGCTCAAAAAGCTGGGAAGAGTTCACAGGGCCAGATGCGCCTAAAATGGATTTTGTCTTTACTGTTTGTGACAACGCTGCCAATGAAACCTGCCCCGTGTGGCCAGGCCAACCAATGACAGCCCATTGGGGCGTCCCAGACCCAGCCGCCGCAACAGGCACAGACGCAGAAATACACTATGCTTTTGCTGATACAATGCGCATGCTCCAGCAAAGAATTTCAATCTTCGTAAATCTACCTCTCGCCAGCCTGGATAAATTATCCCTACAAAAAAGCCTGGATGACATCGGGAAGAGTTGATTGTGTGGATGCTTTGTGGGCATCTGAAGCACAGCTAAAAAACTGTGGATGCTTTAGGCCGGTTGCTTGTGGGCAACCCGAAGGCCCAACAAAAAAGGGCATCGCCTGTGAACAATTCAAACTCAATATTGAGGTCCGAAGGAGGAGCTCAGCCCATTTCGGGCTGAGTGACAGAATAGCCGTGAGAGAAAATCTACTGAGAAGTAGTTTGTTTCAAATCCTGTGCGTGAACATAAATACCAATGCTGATAAGAAGATAACCAATATATCGAAGTGCAGTCACCATAACGCCTTTATAGAAAGCAATTTGCCCATAGGTCTGCATATCGACCAACTGCAACAATACGATATTCAAGATAAAATCAAACGAAGAAATCCCAATCAAAACGGCACCAATGATGAGAAGAAAGGCAGTGTTTTTTTGCGTTTTTTTCAATATATCCTTTGCCCCAATAATGATCAGCAAAACCGGCCCCATCATCAAAACAAAAAACACCCACATCCCCAAAACACTCGGCAACCCAACCATAGCCTGATCAATCTCCATAAAAGAATCCACTCAAAATCTGACACATAACAAAGCTAGATCCCAAATTCATGTCCATTTTAAGAATAAAAGAGGCATAAAAGAAGAAGGAAATAAACAAAACAAACAAAGCCACAAAAACCTACCGACGAAACCAAGTCATACTTGTATTGTCCTACTATCTAATTTACTCAAGTTCTTCAATTTGACTTTTTAATTTTTTAAAAAATACGTAAAATCCCGTTCTTCCAATTAACTCAACAAGTTCATATTCCTCAGCAACTCTACTAAGGTTTTCTCCAAATAAAACGATATCATTTAGCTTCATTAACAAATTAGTACGATATGTACCCCGCTCACTTCTTTTCTTTTCATAATTTAAATCTGACACTTCTGCATTAGCAAATTGGGTTACTATAAAGTTGAAAACATGAACCCTTGCTAGGCGATGTTCAAAAAAACCTGGCGCAGTCACACGTCCGTTAAACATCTTGGATTTGTAATCCGCCCCTAGAATGCCAGCACTAACCAACATCTCTGTAAAATCTTTTAGCTTCCCTTCAATTTCATTTAGTCGAACTTCTCTCTGTTCTTGAGTTTGCTGACTCTCCATCACATTACTCTGACGTTCCAATTGAGCACTCGAATTTGCAAGTTCCTCTCGTTGCATACTCAACTCTTCCCGTTGCAAACGAAGCTCTTTACCCTGCATTAAAATCGTGATGACCATCCACATGAAAGCTAAAGGTGCAAAAGCACCTGCTAACAAATCACCAAGTTCATTTAAGGATAGTTTTTTGGAAAAATCGACATAATGAAAACATATAAAACCGAAGATCATAAAATAAAGCACAGTTAACTCTGCACCAACGAAGATCAAGCTCTTCTTTTTGATTAAATCAGATAGCCATTTCACAATATAAAGCCTCTATATAAATAGTATCTCAATATTTAAAATTGAATTGCTTTAAAGATATATGGATTCTTTTTGTATTTACAAAAACTTCCACTTCTAAACAAAAAAAGCACCCCTCAATAAAGAGAGATGCTCAATCTTTGAAAACCATCCGTATCTTTGTAAACGAAAAACGTAGGCCGAACGGCCGTCAGCGCCTAGCGCTGTGCCGTCGCAGGGCGGCAGCTTCGCTGCCATCGCCCGTGAGACAAAAGAGAACCCCGTGTTAAGCGGCAACACTCTTAGCGTCGATCAACCGCACAATATCCGCCATAATATCATTCAACTGGAAGTCTTTGGGCGTATAAACAGCAGCCGCACCAGCAGCTTTAAGAAGCTCAGCATCTTCCGGCGGAATGATGCCGCCAACAACCAATGGAATGTCAGAGATGCCAGCTGTTTTCATACGCTCAAGGACGTCTTTAACAAGCGGCACGTGAGAGCCTGAAAGAATAGACAATCCGATGGCGTGCACGCCTTCTTCAAGAGCGGCATTAACGATTTGCGCTGGTGTTAAGCGAATGCCTTCATAAACAACTTCCATGCCCGCATCACGCGCACGCACTGCAATTTGCTCTGCGCCATTAGAGTGCCCATCAAGGCCAGGCTTACCAACAAGAAACTTAATCCGGCGGCCAAGTTTATCTGAGACGGCGTCAACAGTTGCACGAACCTCTGAGAGACCAGAAGCATCAACATTCGCCGCTTTACCAACGCCAGTAGGCGCACGGTATTCACCAAACACTTCGCGCAAGCAGTTGCCCCATTCACCAGTTGTCACACCGGCTTTGGCTGCGGCAATGGATGGCTCCATAATATTGCGCCCCTCTTGAGCTGCAGATTTTAAATCTGCCACAGCTGCATCACATGCCGCCTGGTCACGATCAGAACGCCATTGTTGCAAGCGCTCAATTTGCTCCTGCTCAACCCAATCAGGAATAGTGAGAATGCCACCATCAGCGCCTTGCGCTAGCGGGCTTGGCTCGCTCTCTGTCCATTTGTTCACACCAACAACAACCTGATCACCAAGCTCAATGTCGCGCAAACGCGCTGTGTTACTCTCAACCAGTTTTTGCTTCATGTAAGAGCTCTCAACCGCTGCAACCGCGCCGCCCATTTCTTCAATGCGCGCCAGCTCATCACGGGCCTCAGCTTTTAGCTCTTCAACCTTGCGGTCAATCTCAACTGAGCCATCAAAGATGTCTGCATATTCAAGCAAGTCTGTCTCATACGCCATAATCTGCTGCATGCGAATAGACCATTGCTGATCAAACGGGCGCGGCAAACCAAGTGCCTCATTCCAAGCCGGCAATTGCACAGCTCTGGCCCGAGCATTCTTTGAGAGAACAACAGCCAGCATCTCAATTAAAATACGATAAACATTATTTTCTGGTTGTGGCTCAGTTAGCCCAAGTGAGTTCACCTGCACACCATAACGGAAGCGGCGGAATTTAGGATCTTCAACACCATAGCGCTCACGGGTAATCTCATCCCACAAATCAACAAAAGCGCGCATCTTGGACAATTCAGTTACAAAACGCATGCCCGCATTCACAAAGAAAGAGATCCGCCCAACAACAGCTGGGAAATCTTCGTCAGCCACTTCACCAGAGGCCTTCACCATATCGAGAACAGCAATACCGGTTGCGAGCGCAAAAGCAAGCTCTTGCACTGGCGTCGCACCAGCTTCTTGCAAGTGATAGGAACATACATTCGTCGGGTTCCATTTCGGCACTTCTTTATAAGAATATGTGATCACATCCTTGATGAGGCGCATAGATGGCTCTGGCGGGAAAACATACGTCCCGCGCGAAAGGTATTCTTTAATAATATCGTTTTGAACAGTGCCTGAGAGTTTCGCTCTGTCAGCGCCCTGGTCCTCAGCTGTTGCAATATAAAGAGAGAGCAACCACCCAGCCGTCGCATTAATCGTCATCGAGGTATTCATATTCTCTAGAGGGATACCATCGAAAAGCGTGCGCATATCACCAATATGAGAGATCGGCACCCCAACCTTACCCACTTCACCTTTTGCCAGTGCATGATCGCTGTCATAACCAGTTTGTGTTGGTAGATCGAAAGCAACTGAAAGACCCGTTTGGCCTTTGGCCAGATTATTCCGATAAAGCTCATTTGAAGCTGTCGCCGTTGAATGGCCAGCATAGGTACGAAATAACCACGGCCGATCTTTAACTTGCTCTTTTTTAGGGGTATCAGTCATAAAATCACTCTCTCATCAAAATGTTCAGGCCAGATATACCGTAATTAAAATAAAAAATCGAGCACGCCAAGAGAGAAAAATAGTGGTCTTTTAGCTAAAAAAACACTCAGCTCTCTATTTTAATCTCTTTTTGCTCACAAGAGGTTCCCCATTACCAAAACCATCAACTAAACGAATAGAAAATTAACCATATTAAGGGGGCACTTATTTAATAAAATAAAGTGATGATGCGGCCTAATCGAGAAGTACAATGAATTAACTATTCATAATACAATGGAGTAGCGGGCATGACTTGGATTTTACTTGGATTTATATCATTAGCAGTGGGTTTATATCTTTTTTCCAAGAAAACTCCTGAAACGAACAACACACATGATAAGGATGCCAAGAAGCCCCCAAAATTCTCTCCAAAATTGTTAGGCGCTGCTCTCATAATTTTTAGCATCTTCTCTCTCGCCTCAACATCTTTTGTAAATATCGACGCAAACCGAGTTGGTCACCTGAAAAGAATTTATGCTTTCGAAGAATTACCAGAAGGCCGCATCATAGCGCTAGATGGTCAAAAAGGTCCGCAAGCTCGCATCCTCGGCCCTGGTTTCCACTTCAGTCCCTTTATTCGTGTTTTATATGATGTGGAACAATACCCAACCATTAAAATCCCTGAAGGCAGCTACGGTGAAATCACCTCTCTTGATGGCGCACCAATGCCAGACGGGATGTTCATCGCCCCAGCCATTCCAGATGATAAAATCTCAGCCATGTTGGATGCGAAAACATACCTGCAAAAAGGCGGCCATCGTGGCCCTCAGGAAACAGTTTTAAAGCCAGGCAGCTATCGGATTAATCGTTATTTGTTCGATGTTGAAGTTTCCAAAAGCACCAAGGCAACAATTATACCTGCCGGTCATGTAGGCGTTGTAAAATCCAATGTTAAAAAACCTGGCATCAATTGCATCTCTGAAAAAGTATCAGCCTCCACAATTGCAAGCGGCGCCCTTTCGGTGCCACTCGTAACTAAAGGTTGTGTAGGCATCTGGAAGGAACCTCTTTTTCCTGGCGCTTACTATCTCAACCATAAAGCTTATGAAGTCTCACTCGTCGATACCCGCGTTCAAACATGGGAATATAAAGGCGGCTATACCAAACGCCACATTGATCTCTCCGTTGACCAACAAGGCAACATCCAACAAAACAAACGCAATACAAAAGAAATTATCCCAGAGCACGCAGCTGACCGCGCAGTCTTTGTAAAAGTGGAAGGTTGGGACATCCCAGTTGAATTGAGAGCCCTTGTTCAAGTTAGTCCTGAAAATGCCCCTGTTGTCATTGGCTCCGTTGGTGGTCTCGACCAAATCGAAGACCGAATTTTAACACCCGCCATTCGCTCAATCGTACGTAACGTTGCAGGCTCCAATGTCCGCCTACCTCAAAAAAATGAAGATGGCACTGTCAGCTATATTGTCAGACCAACCAAAGTATTGGATTTCATTGAAAACAGAGAAGCTATTGAAACAACGATTGAAAGCCTTATTAAAATTGAAGGCAGAAAAGCCGGCGTAGAGATCAGAGAAATTCGCATTGGCGAACCCGCTATTCCACCTGAGTTACTCTTATCTCGTCTCCGCGTTCAATTAGCTGATCAACTTTCATTAGCTTACGCCAGAGAAACAAGTGCACAGCAGAAACGCATTGAAACAGAACAAGCCAGAGCTACTGCAAACGAACAACCAAGGCTTGTTCAATCACAAATCGCCGTTAAAGTCGCCAACCAAAGAGAGCTCGAACGAGCAGCTCTAGGTCGCGCTGAACGAGAATTCTTAGAAGAATTGGCAAGAGGCCAAAGTGCACAAGCAAATGTACTTGGTAAAGACCGCGTCACCAGCCTGCAAGCCCTAGATAAAGTTCTATCAACCTTAGAAAACAAACCAGAACTTGTTAGCCTTATAAGTCGCTTGGTCCCCCATACTGTTGTCTCAAGTGAGAATGGTGGCGGTCTTGCCGGCGCAGCTGCAATCTTCAGTAGTTTCATGAACAAAAAAGATGAAAGCCTTAGTTTGCCACCCAAACAATAACGCGGTTACTGGTAAGTAAACTGAAGCGTAACTAAAAAAGCGCGGTTGCTAGTGGGCATTTGAAGCATAAAGGTCACAACTAAAGCACCACCTCGAAGCTAAATAAAACCTCGCATATACCTCTCAAAATTTAAGCTGGTATATTGCGAGGTTTTTTCCCTCGGCCTCGCCCACCTGACTTAGGTTTGTTATTTTTATCAGTCTTGTTTTCAGACCCAATTTGCTTTTGCGAATGGCCTCCAGAAAGTTTATCCAAAATTTCAGGAGACATCACAATTTGAGTATGCGGGTAAGGAATAGAAATATTAGCCTCATCAAGCGCCAATTTAACTTTTCTCGTTAAATCAAAATTCATATCCCAATAAGTTTGTCTGTCTGTCCAGGCTCGAATTTCCAAATCAACAGAACTCGCCCCTAAAGCGCGCACCACAACCAATGGCTCCGGAGACCTGTGTACTCGCCCATCATCGAGAAGAAGCTGCATAAGTACATCTCGCGCTTTATCAATATCAGCGTCATAAGAAATACCAACCAGCAAATCAAAGCGCCGCCGCGGCATACGGCTATAATTAGTAATAACATTCGACCATAAAATAGAGTTCGGCACGGCTATAAACAAACCCTGCACCGTATGCATGCGGGTCATGAATAAACCTGTTTCATCAACAGTTCCTCCAACCTCACCCGCCTCAATATAATCCCCTTTTCTAAAGGGGCGAATAACCAGCAACATGATACCCGCAGCTACATTCTGCAAAGTCCCTTGCAAAGCCAAACCAATGGCCAGGCCAGCAGCACCAAGCACCGCAAGAAAAGAGGTTGTCTCAATACCAAAGTTAGCAAGTGCCATAATGAGAGTGAGAAAAATAATCGCATAACGTACGGTCTGAGCAAGTATGGGAACCAGAGTTTGATCAACTCCTTTAATGGAACCGAATTGAGAACGAATAGCAGTGGCGGCTAAGCGAGCGAGAATGAAACCAGCAATAACGATAGCAGCCGCAATACCAACTTTAAGTGAAATTGAAAATGTTTTTTCAGCTGCCACCTCAGCAAGCTGTGCCACTTCACTAACATTCACTTTTTCAGAAACTTTTTCGACAATGGAAACCAAAATCAAAACCTTTTAAAATATGACGCAAAACCAGCTTGTTACAATTAAACCCGATCGCCCTACAAAAGCGAAAACCACAATGGAACAATCTATTTTTATTTATTTTGAACTTCAAGCTCAACATCTAACGAAGATAAAAAACGAACAACTTCTTCAACAAGAGGATGTTCATAAAGATCATTATGACCAGCCCCTGGTATGACTTTCATCTCTTTTGGCTGGACAGCAGCACTAAAAAGATCCTTACCAAATTCTAGCGGTATCACCTGATCATCATCACCGTGAATGACCAATAATGGCATAGCAATATTCGCAATGTGCCTGTCAGACTCAAATCGATCCCTTAAAAAAGGCCGCACCCTCAAATAAGGATAACGTGCCTGGGCAACAGCTGTCACAGAAGACATCGGCGCTTCAAGAACAAGCGCTTGCGCTTCAACTCGCGCTGCCAATTGCGTCGCTACAGAACTGCCAATCGATTCTCCATAAATCACAATTTGCCCCTCATCAATCTTTGCCACATCACGCAAATAATCATAAGCAACAAAAGCATCCTTCACAAAAGCCTCCTCAGAAGGTTTGCCTTCGCTGCCACCAAACCCGCGATAGCCAAGCATGAAAACGCCATAACCCTGCGCCATAAGCTGCCGGAATTTTTCTTCTCTATTAGCAACATTGCCGCCATTACCATGAAAAAATAAAAACGTAGGCTTATTCGCCGCAGCTTTCGCATACCAGCTATAAAGCTTCAACCCATCTTTACTCTTCAAGACAACTTCATTAATGCCCTTAAGCTCAATATCATCCGGAGAGACATAAGTCGGGTCAGGTGAGAACACCAACTTTCTTTGTAGAAAAAATAAGGCAAGCGCAATCCCCATATAAAGCGAAAACAGCGCCAAAACGATTTTCCATAACCACCAACTCATAAATCATCCCTCAATTGAACTGATCTGAAGTAACAAAACTTTATTTATCTTTTATCGAACGGATCGGATTTAGCCAAGTCACCATGACAAAAGATATAATCATTAACAAATACCAGGATCCAAGTTTGCCGAGTGAAACCATCTGCCACCCGTTTGACTGATTAGGATATTGCCAGGCCTTAGCTAACGTGCCGATTTGCTCACCAAACCAAATAAAAATCGCAACCAAAAGAAACCCAAACAACAAAGGCATCCAATAATGGTTGCGATCAACCCTAAAATAGACCCGTGTTTTAAAATATATGAGGCCAAGCGCTGCAAACAAGCCCCAGCGAATATCAGGCAAATAATGATGAGTAAAGAAATTTAAATAAATAAGAACTGCAATTACATTGGTTTGCCACAAAGGAGGGTAGCTTTCAAAGCGAAAATCAAAGGCCCGCCAAACCCTGGCCATGTAGGAGCCTACTGCTGAATACATAAACCCAGAAAACAAAGGCACACCGCCAATATAAAACAAACTATCTTCTGGATAGACCCACGATCCCATCGATGTTTTAAAAACTTCCATCACAGTCCCAACAACATGAAACAGTAAAATAATTTTAGCCTCTTCCCATGTCTCAAGCTTAAAAAGCAACAACCCCCCTTGAATGGTGAGAGCCGCCAGAAACAAAAAATCATAACGATGTAAAAAATCGGAACCTGGATACCAGTAACGAGACATCAAAATAAACGCAAGCAACAGTCCGCCAAATAAAGCAGCCCAAGCTTGCTTCATCCCAAAAAGAACAAACTCAAAGAGAGCAAAACCGATTTTACTTTTTTGCGTTTTTTTCCTTAAAGTTTCGAAAAACTCAGGCCGCTTAATGATATATTTAAATCCTGCCATTGGTTCCTACATAATTTATCTTTTACGAAATGAACTATGTTCACAAAAACCTTGCGCAAATTAAGACAGACGAAACAAGGCAAAGGAAATAAGACAAAACAAAGCCGCCATCGAGCAATTCCGACAGCGGCTTTAAACTTTTCAACTACATTGGTTATAACCAAAAACAGTCAATATGGTAAGTATACAGTCTAGCTAGCTAGAGAGATTTAACGATATCTTCTGTCATTTTCTTCGCATCGCCAAGAAGCATCATTGTGTTATCGCGGTAAAACAAAGTGTTATCAATACCAGCATAACCAGAAGCAAGTGAGCGTTTGTTAAACATCACAGTACCCGCTTTCCAAACTTCAAGAACCGGCATACCGTAAATTGGCGATTGCGGATCTTCTAACGCAGCTGGGTTTGTCACGTCATTCGCACCGATAACATAAACAACGTCAGCCTGAGCAAAATCACTGTTGATATCTTCAAGCTCGAACACTTCATCATAAGGCACATTCGCTTCAGCAAGCAGAACGTTCATATGACCAGGCATACGGCCAGCAACCGGATGAATAGCATAAGCTACATCAACGCCAGCAGCTTTCAGCTCATCGCCCATTTCACGAAGCGCGTGCTGAGCTTGAGCAACCGCCATACCATAACCAGGTACGATAATAACTTTACCAGCATTTTTCATAATGAACGCAGCGTCATCAGCTGAACCCTGCTTAACAGTGCGCTGCACACCATCATCTGAAGCAGGCCCGGCAGCTTCACCACCAAAACCACCAAGAATAACCGAGATGAAAGAGCGGTTCATCCCCTTACACATAATGTAAGAAAGAATAGCACCTGATGAGCCAACCAAAGCACCAGTAATAATCAAAGCAGCATTACCAAGCGTAAAGCCAATACCAGCAGCAGCCCAACCAGAATATGAGTTCAGCATAGATACAACAACCGGCATATCAGCACCGCCAATTGGAATGATAATCAACACACCAAAGATAAAGGCCGTAATTACAAGAGCCCAGAAGGTAAATTCAGTTTGACCAACAATCAGCATATAAATTAGATAAATCATACCAAGGAAAAGTGCGATGTTGATCAAATGACGACCGGGTAACATAATCGGTGCGCCAGACATACGGCCATCAAGCTTAGCAAAAGCAATCACTGAGCCTGTAAATGTAATGGCACCAATTGCAGCACCAAGAGACATCTCAACAAGACTAGCTGCATTGATATTTCCAAACTGACCAATCCCAAAAGCTTCAGGCGCATAGTAAGCCGCTGCCGCCACAAACACAGCAGCCAAACCAACAAGACTATGAAACGCAGCAACAAGTTGCGGCATAGCTGTCATTGGAATTTTCTTAGCAATAATGGCGCCGATTAAACCACCAATACCAAGACCAGCGAAAATCATCAGCCAGGACATATTAGCAATTGAAGGAGCAGCAGCCAAAGTTGTAAGAATGGCAATGGTCATACCGGCCATACCAAAGAGGTTACCCTGGCGAGATGAAGCTGGGCTAGATAGACCTTGAAGGCTTAAAATAAAAAGCACACCCGAAGCCAAATAAAGACAAGCAATTAGATCTGGAGACATAAAATTAATCCTCTAAACGCAACCACATAAACAAAATTGAGCTGCGTAACAAACAAAGCTGGAAAACACCTAAACAAACAGACTAGTCTGTCTGTTAGCGTTCCTTTTTCTTATACATGGCCAACATGCGCTGTGTCACAAGGAAGCCACCAAAGATATTGATCGCTGCCATAACAAGCGCTAGAAACCCAAAAATATTTGCAGCACCAATACCATTGCTATCAACAGCAACAGCCAAAAGCGCACCCACAACAATCACAGACGAAATCGCGTTAGTTACAGCCATCAACGGTGTATGAAGCGCAGGCGTCACAGCCCAAACCACAAAATAACCAACAAAAATCGCCATCACAAAAATTGCGAAAAGGTAAGTAAATGAGCTCACTTCAGACCCAGCGCCAGCAGCCATTGCTGAACTCGTGCTCAACATCAAAGCTCCAAAACAACTTACTAAAACTTTCAATACTGTCTTAGTCATTAGCTTGTCTCCCCTGTTAATCTAGGATGAACAATTTTACCATCATTGGTCACCAAAGTGCCCTGAATGATTTCATCCTCAAAATCAATTTTCAAACCCTCTTCCTTGTCAATCATAAGAGCCAGGAAGTTATAAAGGTTTTTCGCATATAGGCTGGTCGCGTTGCCCGCAAGAGCACCAGGAATGTTAAGCGGCCCCATAATCAGAACGCCATTTTCATTAATAATTTCACCCGGTTTCGCTAAATCGCAGTTACCACCGCGCTCAACCGCCATATCATAAATGATAGAGCCAGTACTCATAGAGCGAACCATCTCAGCACTAATCAATTTTGGAGCTGGACGCCCAGGAATAAGTGCTGTTGTAATAACAATGTCTTGGTTCTTAATATGATTGGCAACAAGTTCAGCTTGCTCACGCTTATAGTCATCAGACATTTCTTTAGCGTAACCACCAGATGTTTCAGCCTCTTTAAACTCATCGTTCTCAACCGCGATGAATTTACCTCCAAGGCTTTCAACTTGCTCTTTAGCAGCAGGACGAACGTCCGTAGCTGTAACAATAGCACCAAGACGCTTAGCCGTTGCAATCGCTTGCAAGCCAGCAACACCAGCACCCATAACAAAGACTTTAGCAGGTGGCACGGTGCCAGCCGCTGTCATCATCATCGGCATCGCTTGTGTAAAGTGTGCTGCTGAATCAATCACCGCTTTATAACCAGCAAGGTTAGATTGAGATGATAAAACGTCCATAGATTGAGCTCGCGTAATCCGAGGCATAAATTCCATAGAAAACGATTTGATCTTTTTAGCTGCAAGAGCTTCAATGCCAGCAACTTCATCATGCGGGTTAAGAATGGCCGCAACAATGGTCCCCTCACCCATCAGATCAATTTCTTCCTGAGTAGGTCGCATAACTTTCAAAACAACATCAGCGCCAGAGAGTGTATCTGATAAAGACCCTGCAATAGAGGCTCCCATCTCTTCATAATCAGCGTCTAAAATATTAGACGGTACACCAGCACCGGCTTGAATACGAACATCACACCCAAGGGCAACATATTTTTTCACCGTCTCAGGTGAGATCGCAGCACGTGGCTCGCCTACACCTTCAACAGGAACGGCAATAGTAACCATCACCGGCTCCATTCTTTAGTTAAATTAAAAAATCAATTCGTCTATGAAAATAAGTTCTAAATGCAACCCCAATCAAAAGAACGAACGCAAAGTCCCAATCACCGACAACAGAAAAACTGTCACCAAGTCAAAAAAATAACAAATTTTAGAGTTTAAATGGCCCCGAATTAAACGAGAAAAAACGCCATTCCAGCTAAAAGCGCAATAAGTGCAATCGTGCAATAAATCGTCGCTTTAATAAATCCACTATAAGTACGCTCATGTTCTGCGTAATCCATAGCCGGATGGCCATTAGACGTATCAATGCTCATTCTACAACCCTCTATTTTTTATTTTTACATTTTCTCAAAAGTTGATTTAGTCTTATGAAACATACAAGTCTTATGAAACATAAATGACTTATCTCACAAAATTCAACTTTAAGCCTCACAAGCTCAATTTATAAAAACATATAACCAAACGTGAGTTCAAATGAAATCGCCCATTATGTGTAATATACGTTGATCATACGCGATTAAAACGGGCAAGTCCCCTTTTTTAATCATCTGAAAGCCATTTCGCAAGCCTTAGCCTGCTACAAAATAACGCAGATGGACCTAAAATGACTTAGAACTTTAGCCTAGTTTTTATTTATAAACGGCGATTTTAGGGCCTGAGATAAATTACAAGCCCAAAAATTGTGCAATTAATCACGCCTGATCCAACTGCTCAAGTTCATCAATCATGGTTTCAATCACCGATAAACCTCGATCCCAAAAAGAGGGGTCCGTTGCATCAAGCCCAAAGGGTGAAAGCAATTCTTTATGGTGTTTTGTTCCCCCAGCGCTCAGCATTTCAAAGTATTTCTCTTGGAAACCATCTGAAGCATCGGCGTAAACCGCATAAAGTGAATTCACCAAACAATCACCAAAGGCATAAGCATAAACATAAAATGGAGCATGAATAAAATGAGGAACATAACTCCAATATGTCCCATACCCTTCGGTTAATCGGATAGCTGGTCCAAGACTTTCACCTTGTACATCTAACCAAAACTCATTTAACTGCTCAGCCGTTAGCTCACCATCCCGGCGCGCTTCATGAACTTTACGTTCAAAACAATAAAACGCAATTTGCCGCACAACAGTGTTGATCATGTCTTCAACTTTAGCCGCTAAAAGAGATTGTCGCTCAACATCATTTTGTGCTTTTTTCAATTGAGCTTGAAAAGTCAGCATCTCACCAAACACACTTGCCGTTTCAGCTAGAGTTAAAGGCGTTGGCGCCATCAATGCACCCTGCTTACCAGCCAAAACCTGATGCACACCATGGCCTAGTTCATGCGCAAGCGTTTGAACATCTCGTGGCTTACCTTGATAATTAATCAGAACAAACGGATGCGCACTTGGCACTGTCGGATGAGAAAAAGCACCTTGCGCCTTGCCTGGGCGAAGCGGTGCATCAATCCAGTTATTATCAAAAAATTTCTGAGCTATATCTTTCATCTCAGGTGCAAACCCATGATAGGCAGAAAGAACTGTATCTTGCGCCTCTGCCCAAGGGATGCTTCGTTGACTATCATTGGGTAAAGGCGCATTCCTGTCCCAATAGTCCATCACATCAACACCAAGCCATTTTGCTTTTAAGCTGTAATAACGGTGAGAAATCCGATCATATTTCGAGCGAACTGAAGAAACTAATGCATCAACCACGTCCCTCTCAACCCGGTTCGAAAGATGCCGACTATCCGCCACATCCTCAAATTTACGCCACCGATCAGCAATTTCTTTATCTTTAGCTAAAGTATTCGTAATCTGCGTAAACAGACGTTTTTCTTTATTTAATACCGTTTCAATTGACGCCGCCGCCACACGTCTCTTTTCGCCATCAGGTGATTGCAATAAATTTAGGGTAGGCTCAAGCGCCAAAGTATCATCGCCAACTTCAAACCGAAGAGATGTCATCGTTTCATTAAAAAGCCGTGACCAGGCCCCACGCCCTACAACTGATTTATCATGAAATAATTTCTCCAAATCATCAGAAAGCTGGTAAGGGCGCTCATAAAGCAAGTCATCAATCCACGGCTTGTAATGCGCTAGATCTTCATTTTTGAGCAAAGTCGCAATTTGGCTCTCTTCAAGGCGATTAAATTCCAAACCAAAAAATAATAAGTTCGAACTAATCGACGTAATCTGTTCCATAAGATCACCATGCAGCTTCGCATGAACCGGGTTTTCATTATCACTGGAATATAAAAGCTGACCATAAGAAGCAATCCGCCCCAACTTATCATTTAATGCCTCATACCGACGTATGGCTTTAGCAAGTTGTGCCCCCCCATCTTCACGTGAAGCGATATCAGCAATCTTGCCTTGAAAATCACTTTGGAAAGAAACAGCATCTTGTTGAGATTGTTTCAAATCATCCTGTAATTGAGAAGACTCTGGCCCTTCATAAAGGTCCGTCAAATCCCATTCAGGCATTGCGCCTAACTGGGCACCACCTTCATCAACCGTCTCAGATGCCACTCCATATACAGCGCCACGAGAAGAGAGACCTACTGCCACCGAACTTTCATCAAATAAGTGGTTAGATGCCGTATCATACAATCCAAACTTTTTAGAATTCACGCTCATTCATCCTTGAATCAAAATTATTTTTTAGAAAATTCACCTTAGATTAGGTGACCTGGAAACTTTAATAAGTTGTGCCCAATAGGCATTTAAACTTAAAAATTTGCTGTGATTTGCCCCATTCTAACCCATGAAGAAAATTTCCACCATCCATAGAAATCGGAAATTTTTACCCAGTTCGATCAAAAATCAGTCAAAAATAAACTTCTTATTTACTCTTATTGTCCAACATGAACGAAGTAATGTTGAGTAATGACCTTTTTTACCCGGTTCAAGAAATAAATTAGTTTATCTCATTTCAGTCTTTCAAAAGATAAGCTTTAAGAAATTTATTTCAATAAAATCCTGAGGAACCAAGGTCACTAGAGTAAAGAGTAGAGTGATAGAGTATGCCGCAATGCGTTCTTATTGTAGACGATGATCCTGCGCAACGCAGAATCTTGTGCGAAGCCATCAAACGCCTCGGGTTTGAAACAAAAGTTGCAGATGGTGGCAAACAAGCCATCAGCATCATGGAAAGTTCCGAAAAAGAGCAAATATCGCTCATTCTGTTAGATTTGGTCATGCCAGATATCGACGGTCATGCCGTTCTGGAACATCTTAAAAAAGTCAATGCAAGCCAACCAGTTATTGTACAAACAGCAAATGGCAGCATCGACATTGCTATTGCCGCAATGCGCGCAGGTGCCTCTGATTTTGTTGTAAAACCGGTAAGCTTGGAGCGCTTAGAAGTTTCATTGAAAAATGCAATGAAAATAGAAGCTCTAACAGTTGAAATCTCTCGCATTAAGCGCAAAAACGAAGGCACAATGACCTTCGATAATCTTATTTCATCCGGCAAAAATTTAAGCCGCGTCATTGAATTAGGACGCCGCGCCGCAAGCTCCAACATCCCTGTTCTTATCGAAGGAGAAAGTGGTGTTGGTAAAGAAATGATCGCCCGCGCCGTGCAAGGTGAAAGTGAGCGTTCTGGCAAGCCATTTATCACCGTTAACTGTGGTGCCATTCCTGAAAACCTCATTGAAAGCATTCTCTTTGGTCATGAAAAAGGGGCATTCACAGGGGCAACTGAAAAACGAACTGGTAAGTTTGAAGAAGCCAACGGCGGAACCCTTTTCCTCGATGAAGTCGGAGAACTCCCGCTAGACGCCCAAGTAAAACTATTGCGCGCGTTACAAGAAGGTGAAGTTGATCCAGTTGGTGCAAAACGTCCTGTAAAAGTAGATTTCCGTCTGATTTCTGCGACCAATAAAGACATGATTAAATTGGTCAAAGAAGGAAAATTCAGAGAAGATCTCTATTACCGCTTAAACGTCTTCCCAATTATGGTACCACCATTGAACCAACGTATAGAAGATGTCGCAGATCTGGCGAACCACTTCATCGTTCGTTTCGCAAGCGAAGAAGGCAAAAAAATCACCGGCCTTGACCCTCAAGCACTAAAACTCCTGCAAAGTTACGATTGGCCAGGCAACGTACGCCAACTAGAAAACACCATTTTCCGTGCGGTTGTATTAGCAGATACCCCAATTCTTTCAATCAATGAATTCCCTCAAATCGCCACTCACGTTGAAGGCTTTGAGCTTGAAATGCCATCACTGCCAGAAACAACTGAAAGTGAAAGCACTGTTTACACAGGCCCAGCAATGATTGGTGAAGAAGAAGAAACCCCACAAATGGTCGCCATGCAAGAAACAAACACAGGTCACCCACCTGTGGGTATTCGTGTCATGACAGACGCTGGTGACATTAGAGCTCTAGAAGCTGTAGAAGCTGATATGATCCGCTTAGCCCTAGGGCGTTATAGAGGTCACATGACTGATATCGCAAAACATTTAGGCATCGGCAGATCAACTCTATATCGAAAAATGAGAGAAATCGGCTTACAACCTAAAGCCACTGAAAGCTAAAATTATGTGACTTAGAAAAAGAGCCATTTATTACAATTTTTTAATTTGTATATGCGCTCTTTTCTATGTCACATTTACAACAGGTTATATGAGAAGAGAAAGAACCAGTGAATAGCGTAAAGTTTGCCCCTTTCACTCTTATAGCTCTCAGCATATACTCTGTCACAAATTAACGGGTAAAATGCGAAAAAATAACGAGCAATCAAACATTTGAATTGAAAAATACAAATGTTATCAAACAGATATCTAGATCTCTAAAAAAATGAACTCTTCCATCTTAATTTACGCTAAATAGGAAGATTATTATATGAGATCAGATATCTAAAATTTGACACGATTTATTGAACGAAAAAATCTTTAAATACGTCAAAGCTTGTATAGAATTAACGATCAAGGAAGACTTGAAGGTTAAATTGATCTCGCAAACCTTCGAAATTAAGATTTGAATAGAATGTGGCACACCTCTATATGACAAGGTGTAAAACTCAAAATTACGATAGAAGTTAAGGACAAAATTCATGGGAAAAGCAGTATTCATGACGAAAGCCATAATCCTGATCGCAGTATCCTCATTAGCGTCCTTAGTCATAAATAGTTCTCTACTAAAAGCTGCTGAGCCTGAAGGCCCAGACATGCTCATCACATTAGAGGATGCTCTTGAGCATCACTTGATTTTAAAAATCAAGACAAGCCTAAAAGGCAAAACCTCTTATGATAAACAAATCCGCAAAGACCTAACTAAATTTTATCAAGATCGTGATCGCAAACCAATTTGGTTTGAAAATGATAAACTCACCAAGCAAGCCCATTTGGTCATCAAAGAAATTAAAAATGGCGCTGAATACGGCATGAAAGTTAGCGACATCAAATTTCCTTCTGACAATTCAATCGAAGGAACATCAGAGCAAAAAGCAAATGCAGAGCTAATGATGTCACGCGCTGTGCTTGAATATGCAAGACGCGCAAAAGGCGGCCAATTGATCCCTCAACAAATCAGTCGAGCGCTAGATAATAAACCAGAATATTTAGAACCAATCACAGTTTTAAATGCTGTTTCAAATTCATCAGATTTAAAAGAAACACTTAAAGGCTTTCACCCAAAACACGAACAATTTTGGGCTTTAAAAGAGCAATTAGATCTTCTTAGAAACGCAACTGGTTCAGTGAAACCAATTGTTAAAATTCCGGCTGGACGTGTCATTCGCCCCTTTGATCGCCACCCTCACATCGCTCTACTTAGAAAGAGATTAAATGTCATTGTCCCAACTAAAAATGGCAAAACTCTCTATCCTGAAGATAGCTACGACAGCGATCTCATCAAAGCCGTCAAAAAGTTTCAGGCAGCAAACAACATTCGCGCAACGGGCATCATAAATAAAACGACCAGAGCACGGATGAATAAAGGAAAACCAAACCGTGAAGCTCAAATTCTAGCCAATATGGAGCGGTGGCGGTGGGTCCCAACAGAATTTGGTAACTATCATGTCCGTGTGAATATTCCTGAATATCTTGTTCGCGTGGTAAAGAATGAAAAAATTATTCATCAAGAACGCGTTGTAACTGGTAAAATCAAACACGCAACACCAAGCTTTTCTGATGTAATGGAAACCGTTGTCTTAAATCCTTATTGGAATGTGCCACAATCAATCATTTGGAACGAAATGAACGGTGTTGCACCAAAAGGCTATGAGGGTCGTGTAGTCAATGGCCGTGTATTCATTCGACAACCCCCAGGTCCACGAAATGCATTGGGCCGTGTAAAATTCTTATTTCCAAACAAACACAGCGTTTACTTGCACGACACGCCATCTAAAAGTCTTTTCAAACGTACAAGACGGGCATTTAGCCACGGATGTATAAGAGTACGCGACCCATTAAAATTAGCTGAAGTCATACTTGCTAGTGAAGGCTTTAACCGCAAAGCAATCAACGCACGCGTTGCAGCGCGTAGAAACCTACATATACCTTTAAAGACAAAAGTTCCTGTGCACCTTACCTACTTCACCATGTGGGTTAATGATGATGGAAAAGTGAACTATTTTAATGACATTTACAGACATGACAGAAAGGTCATAGCTGCATTAAATGGTCGTCCTCTCGGGTTAGAGCCAAGACAAAGAATTAATAAACGCCCGAAAGTTGTGAAAAAGAAACCGAAAAAAACAAACAATTTCTATACATTGTTCTTTAACTAGGATCATTCTTCTAAGCCACAAAACTTTAAGAAATTAAAGGCCTTTCAATATGCCCGCGATAATAGAGTTACGTCATGACTATGAAACAACCCCTGACAAACTCTGGAAAGTTGCAACAGATTGGGCATGCCTGGAACAAGCCATGAAAGGCTTGATCAAATTTTATGGCTTGCCGAAAACTGAAATTTATCAGGGACAAGAAATAGCCGCTGAATTTTCTTTATTTGGTATCTTACCAAAATCACCATGGACAATGAAAGTCCTTGAATATAACCCTGATGAGCGAAGAATAAGAAGCCACGAATATGGTGGCCCTGTCGAACAGTGGAACCACACCCTCACAATTGAAAAAACTGAAACAGGTGCTTGCTTAAAAGATCACATCATTGTCGACGCTGGCAAGCTAACCCCCATCTATAAACAATGGGGGAGTTTCATGTATAACTATCGCCATAAGCCCCGACTAGAAATGCTCAAACAATTCTAAACACGCACGCGCACACCAGCAGTTCGTCGCTCTAATAAAACTTCTTTTCTAAATCGAAAGAGTTTTGCTGGCCGCCCACCGGTTTGGCTCGACATTTTACCACTCGGCACAACCAGTCCACCATTTTCAACAAGGCGGCGAAAATTCTGCTTATGTAGCAAATTACCCGAAATTCCCTCAACTGATTGCTGCAACTCCAGAAGAGTAAAGTTTTCTGGCATCAGATCAAAAATCACAGGTCGGTATTTGATTTTGGCTCTAATTCGGCTCATCGCTGTTGCTAAAATCCGTCGGTGATCCAATATCATCGGTTCACCCAAACGAGGGAGTTCCTCCCAATCTAACGCAGCTGTCCGTCCATCACGTTTTGCTTCAAATAACAAACCAGCCTCATAAAGAAGTTCATAGCGATCTAAAACTTTTTCTTCATCAAAAACAGAACCATTCAAACCAAAACAAATATTCACCCGTTCAGTTGCCCGCCTTTGCAAAGCAACAGTTGAGCGCTTACCCGCCCAAATCATTAATCGAGGTATAATCTCAGCCTGAATTATTTCAGGTGCTCCATTTCGTTGGTCTTCCCAGGGAAAAGAACGATACCAATTCCGCCATATAGCAGCCGATGAACCACTATTAATAACACTATCAATCATACGAGTAAGCGCTAAATAACCAATAGAGACAACATGTAATTCACCAGATTCTAATGCCGTTACACGTCCTCGATCACCAAAGGTATAGAGCTGCTCAACATAGCTCACATCAAGTCCGGTTTGCTCCCGAACAAAGCCACGAACACCAATTTCCATAGTTCGGTGAACAAGCGGATCAAACGGGCCAAATGGCAAACCATCATGACTTTCATCTTGGCTTAAAACAGTCAAAATATGAGGATCATTTTCTTCGAGCGAAACAATGGCCGCGTTCAGACCAATTTCAATGACACTCTTTTTGTCCGTTTTATTCATAAACACCCTTTAGGTAAAACTGTTTAAGTTCGTTTATTTAAACCGAACAGGTATTGAAAAAACAGCCCCTTCAAAAGCCATTTCACCTTGACCAATCATTTGAACAGCGTCGCTCATGCGCCCGCCTCGCCCCATAATATCATCTGCCAAGCCAACTAACTTAGCATTCGGTGTCGCTGTTGGACTGGCCTTTCGTAAAGCTTCTGCAATCTCTGTTTCTGGCACACCATCATTTAAACGGCACAAACTAATAAATACGCCAGCTGTAGAGCGACTAACCCCAGCCCAACAATGAACCAACATCGAGTGCTCCAAATCCCAATCATCAACAAAATCAATAAGCCGTTGAACATGACGCTCACTCGGAAGCACCAATCCATCACGTGGCTCAGAAATATCATTCATTGCTAGTTTTAAATGCTGGTGATCTTCAAGCATTGAAGGAGTATCAATCATAGTGTCTTTATTAATGATAGAAACCAAGCGGCCGATATTATGAGTTTCAATAGCAGGCAAGACTTGCCCCAAAGGCCCACCAAAAATACGCGCAGTATATTCAGAACTCTCATTAGTGAGTACAGCACTTGGTTCATTAGACATATATTTTGGATCCTTCAAAACAGTTATTTATCTAACTTTAAATCATAAAAAGAAAAAAATACTAATCAAACCTAATAAATTTAACTCTCATTCAATTGATAAAAGCGTTCTAAAAATTTAGCCTGTGCATCACGAACAGAAAGAGCCTCCAGAGAGGTAATCCAATTGTTAAAATCACCATCAATTGATTCTGGTGCCGAAAAATAAACTGTTGCTTCTTCAAGGGAAAATCCAGCCAAATAAATCGCCTCATAAAAGGCAGAAATTTCATCAGCTCGTTTAATGAAACGCTGAACTTCTTCCGTCAGATCTGAAGCAATGCCAAACCGTTGATGAATAGCATCAAGAATTTTCAACTCGAAAACTTTGTAATCTGCGCCAATTGCCGCCTTAAAAGGGCTGATCAAATCTCCAATGACATATTCAGGAGCGTCATGCAACAGCGCCCCCATTTGCCAGGAGGCTGGTGCATCAGGTTTTAGTTTTAAAAGAATATCCATGACAAAAAGAGAATGTTCCGCAACAGAAAAAGCATGCGGCCCAGACGTTTGCCCATTCCACCTGGCAACCCGTGCCAGTCCATGCGCAATATCTTCAATTTCAATATCTGTACTTTTTGGGTTGAGTAAATCCAACCGGCGCCCGGAAAGCATTCTCTGCCATGCCCGAACAGGCTTTTTAGGAAGCTCACCCATCACTTAACTCTCGAAAAATCTATTTTTTTACCAAGCTGGGCGCAAATCTTGTGACAAGGACAATCAACCAAATGATCATTCACCATCCCCATTGCTTGCATATGCGCATAAACCGTTGTAGGGCCTACAAACTTAAATCCTTGTCGTTTCAACTCCTTAGAAAGCTTAGTACTAAGCTCAGTTTTCCCAGGAACTTCTTTCATAGATTTAAAATTATTCTGTAAAGGTGTCCCATCCACAGCATCCCAAAAAAACGCTGAAAGTCCGGGTCCTTTTTCCTGCATGTCTAAAAAGGCGCGTGCATTATGAACTGCAGCTTCAATTTTCAATCGGTTCCGAATTATACCTGCATCAGCCATCAAAGCTTCAATCTTCTTTGGCTTATATCTCACTATTTTTTCCGCATCAAAACCATCAAATGCTTTTTGAAAATTCTCTCTCTTTCGCAAAATAGTGATCCACGACAAGCCAGATTGAAACCCCTCTAACAGGAGTTTTTCAAACAATGCACGATCAGAAGTTTCCGGAACACCCCACTCTTCATCATGATACTCAATATATAAAGGGTCATCTCCCGCCCAAGAACAACGTGTCATACATCACCTTATGTTAAATCGTCTTTGTTAAACAAAATCATATGAAGCCCATGATGGTATAGTCAAAGTGACCAAAATACCGTCAGCGTTTATTTTATCCCCATTATTCAACGCTTTCCCGGCCCTGTCTAAACGTACCAAAGCAAGTCCCTCTTTTCCAAGTCGTGAACCAAGAACACCAATGAGAGAAGTTTCTGTGCGAATTTCCGCGCCGCTTTCCGGCAGCTCTTCTTCACTTCTCACACATACAATCCGTTTGCGCACCGTACTTCTATGCTGCATACGTGAAACGACCTCTTGTCCCACATAACACCCTTTAGAAAAATCAACTCCGTCAATAAGGTCATAACAAGCTTCATGAGGAAATGTATTTCCAAGAGCATAATCATGCCCACCTTCAGGAATGCCAATGGCAAGACGTGCAGCTAAATAATCATCTGGTGAACAAGCCTCTAAACCATCACAAAAGTCAGTCATATGATCCACTGAAACAATGGCACGCTGTCCTAATTCAGATGAACGAGGATCAGGATATAGTGAGGCTTCAGTTGAAACTAAATTACAAGTTTCAGCCAACCAAAAAACCATATGTGTTTCTGATAAATTTGAAATATCGACATTGGCTCTCAGTTTATAAAGACTAAACTTCTTATAAAGTTCATCAAGACCGCCTTTAGCCATTTCAAGAAAATATCCGCTTTCAGTCGGTACAATAAAAAACTCATAATTTATTTTGCCTTGCGGCGTTAACAGGGCAGCAAAAAGAGAGCCTTTTTCTTTTATTTTTTCCAAATCATTGGTAATCAATCCTTGCAGGAATTCCCCGGCATCCGGCCCCCTTACTTCTAAAACAGCACGATCTAGCAAGGCAACAAACTTCGTCATTTTTATTCCAATCAAAGGGTAAAGAGCCAAAATTTAAAGTTTAAAGCTTAGAGAAACAAAACCTAAGTACAAATTTAAAAAATGGAATAACATCAAAAACTTGAAAATATTTTATTAATAAGATCTTTTGGTGCATATGGTCGAGCAAACACCTGACAATCCTCACTTTTATATATAAACTCTCAAGCAGAGTACAAGGCAATTGATCCATTAATTGCCAATTTCAAATAAACGGAGAATAAAGCAAATGAACTTTGATCTTATCATCAAAAATGGTGAAGTGGTCAATCAAGATGGCAAAGGCCAAACAGATATTGGCATTAAAGATGGTAAAATTGTTGGCCTGGGAGATTTAAGCCAAGCCTCATCTGATAAAACCATTTCTGCCACAGGTTTAACTGTCTTGCCAGGCGTCGTTGATAGCCAAGTTCATTTCAGAGAACCTGGCAACGAACATAAAGAAGACCTGGAAACAGGCAGTCGCGCCGCAGTTATGGGCGGTGTAACCTCTGTGTTTGAAATGCCAAACACCTCACCACTTACCACTTGTCCTGACACGTTATCCGACAAAATCAATCGCGCCCGTCACCGTATGTTTTGTGACTTCGCCTTTTACGTAGGCGGCACAAGAGAAAACACCAACGACATCCCAGACCTTGAACGTTTAGAAGGTGCTGCAGGCATCAAAGTTTTCATCGGCTCATCTACCGGAAATTTATTGGTTGACGATGAAGAAAGCTTGAAAAAAATTCTCTCCAAAATCAACCGCCGCGCAGCATTCCACTCAGAAGATGAAGCCCGCTTGATTGAGCGCATGGATGTTCGCCGTCATAATGATCCATCAAGCCATCCAGAATGGCGCGATGAAATCGCAGCCATGAAGTCAACTAAAATGCTGGTCGAAGCGGCCAGAGAAGCTGGCAAACGCATTCATGTTCTTCACATTTCAACGGCTGAAGAAATTGAATATTTAGCCCATCATAAAGACGTCGCCTCAGTAGAGTTAACACCACAACATCTCAGCCTTTCAGCTCCAGATGTATATGAGAGATTAGGCACCTATGCTCAAATGAACCCACCATTACGTGAAGCACGACACGCAAAAGCTCTCTGGCAAGGCCTTCAAAATGGTGTTGCAGATGTACTCGGCTCAGATCACGCCCCGCACACAAGGGAAGAAAAAGAAAAACCATACCCAGAAAGCCCATCCGGCATGACAGGCGTCCAAACCCTTGTACCCATCATGCTAGATCATGTTAACAACGGGAAACTAAGCCTGGAGCGCTTTGTTGATCTAACATCTCACGGTCCAAACCGTCTTTTCGGCATGGCCACAAAAGGGCGCATCGCTGTTGGCATGGACGCCGATTTGACGATTGTTGACATGAACCAAACCAGAACCATCACAAATGACTGGATTGAAAGCAAAAGCCAATGGACCCCATATGACGGACAAACCGTCAAAGGCTGGCCCAAAGGCACCATCATCCGCGGCCACCGCGTCATGTGGGAAGACGAAATCATCGGCACCGCCATTGGTGAACCAGTGAAGTTCAGTGAAGCGCTTTAATTCTATTCACTAACGAGAATGTGATGACAATATAAGACTTTGAGGCTGGTTTTTTCACTAGGTTTATATTTAACTTAAACTCATGATTAAACCAGTCTCACAGTTTCTTCACATCTCAAACCTCTTAGTCTCAAGAGTAGCACTTCTCTATTTCAAGACCCTCTTTATAAAAGTTCTTAGTTGTTTTTTTCTCTTTTTTAGTATTCTTAACTCTCAACCAGCTCAATCACAGCTCAATAAACAGTCAATTATTGACCCAGCTAATCAAGCCAAGTTTCGAACCAGCCACATGCCCTACACGGCATTTGATAAACTCAATCACACAATTTTAAAAATTGAAAACGCTACTTTAAAAGTCGGCTTTGCCCCTGGCAAACTTGATCTTTCAAATCAGCAAATACTCAACTGGATCACAAATTCAGCTGAAGTCGTTTCAAAATATTACGGCCAATTCCCCGTAAATGACGCAAGGGTATTAATCGTGCCCGCACAAGGCAAAGGCGTTAAAACAGGGCAAGCCTTTGGCTATAGAGGCGCAGCCATACGTGTCTTTGTTGGAGAGAAAAGTGATTTAAATGATTTGAAAAAAGACTGGATCGCCATTCATGAAATGATCCACCTGGCACTGCCAAACACACATCAGCGTCACCTTTGGTTAGCCGAAGGTTTATCCGTCTATGTAGAATCAATCTCTCGCTCTCAAGCTGGGCAACTAAGTGAGGCCTTCGTCTGGAACGGCTTTATTAAAGCCATGCCCTTTGGTCTTCCCAAAGAAGGGGACAAAGGGTTAGATTACACCCACACATGGGGACGTACCTATTGGGGCGGTGCCATCTTTTGCCTACTCGTTGATATAGAAATTCGCAAACAAACAAATAATAAAATGGGACTACAAGATGCGCTTATTGGCCTCATAAAAAAAGGGGGCAATAATGAAAGAATTTGGTCTATTTCAGAAATTATAGAAGCCGCAGATTATGCCACTGGCAAAAAAGTAGTCTTCGAACAATATATGAAAATGTACAACACCCCCATGAAACCAGACCTAAAAAAACTATGGTCAGACCTAGGCGTCAAAAAAGTAAACGGCAAGATCATTCTAGATAACAACGCACCTCTTGCAAAAATCAGACAAGCCATTTTTAAACCGCGCGAAAATCAATAAACTATAATTTTACTATCATTGGGAAAAGTTATTTTTAGCTTTTATTTTGAACCTCTCGCAATGAGAGAGAAGCCGTACTATATTGATCTGGTCAATAATCAACTCAGAATAAAAATATCAAATGCACAATCACCATCTACTATATAGTTTCCGCAGATGTCCCTATGCCATGCGCGCAAGACTTGGACTGACTTCAGCGAACATAAAAGTTGAATTAAGAGAAATTGTGTTGCGCAATAAACCTGCACACATGGTCGAGCTCAGCCCCAAAGCAACTGTGCCCGTCCTGAGATTAAATACAGGCGAAATCATCGACGAAAGTTTAGATATTGCCCTTTGGGCCTTAAAACAAAATGACCCAACAAACTTACTATCTCCCAAAAATCAGTCCCTAGAAGATATGCAAAAACTCATCGCTGAAAACGATGGCCCCTTTAAACACCATCTTGACCGCACAAAATATTCTGTAAGATACCCAGAAGAAAGCAAAGAAGATCATATAAAAGGAGCCAGTGAGTTTTTGCTAAAATTAAACGATCGTCTTTCGACCCAAAAATTTCTTTTTGGACATGAGCGCTCATTAGCCGACATCACAATCGCTCCCTTTGTGCGCCAATTTGCAAATATAGATCGCAGCTGGTTTGACGCACAGCCTTGGCCTCATCTCATTAAATGGCTCAATGAATTTATTGAAAGCGGTCTGTTTCTTTCAATCATGGAGAAATACGCCCCCTGGCAAGAGGGCGATGAAATCACATGGTTTCCTGAAGAAACTTAAAGCTTACTAGTAGCGAATGAGCAAAGTGCCCAAACCAATCAGAGTGAGGAACTTAAACGCCTCAAGAACACTGTAGAATTTCCTATGAAATGTCGTTGGCAACGGTCGATTATGTACATAATCATCAACCTTGTTATAGATGATCGGCTTTAAATAATAGCGTTGTAAAAACAAACAAATGAGCACAAGACCAAACACAAACCACAAGTAAGGCCCAACCTCAGAAAGCACCATCGTGCCTGTAATGATCGCTAAAAATAAAGCTTCAAATATAAAGAACAAAGTAAAAGTCGCATGACCAATTTCTTGAGCCGTCGCATGCTCTAAATTTGGCGCGTTATATTTCGCTGGCGTCGCAATAAAACTATGCCCCAAAATCGCCCCCGCCCAAACAAACGGCAAAGCATATGGCACTGTTGTAATGTAGCGATGCGGAATCTCTTCCAAATAACTCAAAAATTCCATCTCAAGTCCCCCATGAAAATACTAATATTATTTTTTATATACTAAAAACAAATTCACGAATTGAGCTATCTCAAAAAGTAAATACAAACATATCATTTCAAATAGGGAAAGAATGAGAGAAGAAGGAGCATTGCCCTTTTCGGGCAATGGGACATGACGCCAGGGGCGTCCGACGCGTTACGCCGCACCTCGTAGGCCCAAGCGCTTTAGCAGCGCGGTTGCTTGTGGGCAACCTGAAGCGCCACTAAAAGAGTAATAGCCGTGAGAGAAAAAAGGGACACAAAACTGCATCCCTTTTAAAATATCTCAATGCTAATATTACGAAGAACACCAGGCGGCAAATGCCGCCCGCGCATTCGCATCCCGAAGGGATAAGCGAAAATATTGCGCGCACCTCGTAGGTGTCGGGCATAAGCACGGTTGCTGGTGGGCAATCAAAGTGTAATTAAAATACTTCCGATAACCCGTGAGAGAAAATCAACGTTCAAAGCGCTTGAATTTGATCTTGGCTGGATTGATAGAATCTTCACCAAGTCGGCGTTTTTTATCTTCTTCATATTCAGCAAAGTTACCTTCAAACCATTCCACATGGCTATCACCTTCAAAGGCCATAATATGTGTCGCAATACGATCAAGGAAGAAACGATCGTGAGAAATAACCACGGCGCAGCCCGGAAAATCTTCCAAAGCTGATTCAAGGCTAGAGAGTGTTTCAACATCTAAATCGTTGGTTGGTTCGTCGAGGAGGAGCACATTGCCACCTTTTTTCAGCATTTTTGCCAAATGCACCCGGTTCCGTTCACCACCAGAAAGATTACCAACTTTCTTTTGTTGATCACCCTTTTTGAAATTAAACCAACTGACATAAGCACGAGACGGAACTTCTCGGTTACCAAGCATCAGTTGATCAAGACCATCTGAGATCTCTTCCCAAACATTTTTATTGTCATCCAATGTATCACGAGATTGGTCAACATAACCAAGCTGGACCGTATCACCTAAGCGGATCGAGCCACCATCTGGCTCTTCTTCACCAGTTATCATTTTAAAGGTTGTGGTTTTACCAGCACCGTTCGGTCCAATGACACCAACAATACCACCAGGCGGCAAACGGAAAGAAAGGTTATCAATTAATAAGCGATCCTCAAAACCTTTGGTCAGGTTTTCAGCCTCAATAACCACACCGCCAAGACGCTCACCCACTGGAATAGAGATTTGCGTTGGTGCCAATTTCACGTGATCAGCTTTGTTCGCCAAGTCTTCATAAGATTTAATCCGCGCTTTTGATTTGGCCTGGCGCGCTTTCGGGCTAGATCTGATCCAGTCAAGTTCACGAGATAGCGCCCGCTTCTTCGAATCATCCTCGCGAGCTTCCTGTTCCAGGCGTTTTTGTTTTTGCTCAAGCCAGGAAGAATAATTCCCTTCATAAGGAATGCCGCGGCCGCGATCAATTTCCAAAGTCCATGTTGTCATCTGATCAAGGAAGTAGCGATCGTGAGTAATCATAATCACTGTGCCTGGATAATCTTGTAAATATTTCTGCAACCAGGCAACAGTCTCAGCATCAAGGTGGTTGGTTGGTTCGTCAAGCAACAGCATATCAGGTTTCGAGAGTAGCAACTGGCAAAGAGCAACACGGCGTCGTTCACCACCAGAAAGTGTGCTCACATCAGCATCACCCTCAGGACAATGAAGCGCGCCCATGGCTTGGCTCACTTGAGCGTCCAAATCCCACAAATTCTGAGCATCAATCTCATCTTGCAACTGCGCCATTTCATCAGCAGTTTCTTCTGAATATTCAAGCGCCAGCTCATTATAGCGATCAAGAATAGCTTGCTTCGCCGCCACACCATCCATCACATTGCCGCGCACATCTTTGCTTTCATCAAGCTCAGGCTCCTGCGCTAAATATCCAACTTTAATGCCTTCAGCTGCTTTCGCTTCGCCGGTAAATTCTTTATCAACACCCGCTAAAATCTTTAGAAAAGTTGATTTACCCGCGCCGTTAACACCAACAACACCAATTTTCACGCCAGGCAAAAATGAAAGTGTAATATTGTCAAATAAGGGCTTACCCCCGGCAAATGCCTTGGACAGCTTATAACAAGTAAACACATATTGCGGGGTGCTCATGAAAATTTAACCTCAAAGATAGTGTGAAAATAAGAATTAAGAGTGTTTAGACCAATGCTTTCATGGCGTAAACCCCTATTCGTCGATGAAAAAGCCCGAATGACAACAAGAAAACAACTCAGCTCTCTAACTGCCATATAAACAATAAATACCTATGTTAAAGACCCAAAAGTTACATTCATTAACGAAAAGCTTCGAATTAACCTCTATGGTATCGTACTTGCGAAAAAGTTTGATAATTGAGCGTTAAAAGGATGAAGAAGAAAGTTTTGTCTTAAAAAAATACAAAACAAGGCTCAAAGCTATAAATACAATCCTATTTTGGATCATTTCTGAATAAAGTTAAGCCCTATTAAAGTGTGAGTAAAAAAATGAACTTTAAATCCATCCTTGAAAAATGCGCTCTTATAGCTGGCTCACTTCTCTTTTGTTTTGTTATTTTTGAATTTATTGTTTTTAAATACATTTTGAACACCTCAGATAATATTCCGAATGTATCTATAAATAATATCGTCCGCTTTGAGCCAAACACAAAAGCCCGCCTCTATGAGCCAGACGGCACCTCTCAAACCATTGAGATTAATGCTCAAGGCTGGAATTCAACCAAGAAAAGTTACAAAGAAGAAAAGACCGAAGGCACGATGCGCATCGCAGTCATTGGGGATAGTTATGTACAGGCAGCAGCTGTTAATGTTCCCGAAGCCTTTCCAGAGATCATTGAGCAAGAATTAAATAAAAGGGGTCATAAAACGGAAGTCTATCGTTTTGGCATAGACGGCGCCCCGCATACTCAATATTTATACATGCTGCGCAATGAAGTTTTAAAATACAAACCAGAAATCGTCGTTGTTCAACTCATCCATAATGATTTTGATGAAAGCTATCGCTTTCTTTATGGGCGCTATTCTTCAAGCTTCATGAAAGTAAACCTTGAAGGAGATGGCATCAAAGAAGTTGACCCTACACCTTACAAACCAGGCTGGGTCGATACATTGAAACAATACCGCACCTTTAGATATATTTATTATCAAACAGGCCTGTCTGTTTACATTCGCCGCCTAATTAATCTCACCAAAGGTGAGGAAGAAAAAACAACCAAAGCTCCAAAGCATGGATTTGTTCAATCCGCCATTGATGTGCGCAACATCACCGAAATGGACAAAATCAGAAAAGCAACAAATTACACATTAAGTGAATTAAAAAAGCTCTCTGAAAAGCATAACTTTAAGCTTCTAGTAACCATGGATACAGTTAGAGAAGCAGTATATTCAGGCAATCCAGTTGAAGAGTATGAAGCAAATCAACTCAACATCATTGCCAGAGAAGCAACAGACAAGCTCAATATTTCATTTCTTGATTTAAAAAATGCAATGACCAAACACTACAAGGAAAACAAAAAGAAATTTGAATTTCCCTGGGATTGGCACTGGAACAAATTGGGTAATGAAGTCGCTGGCAAAGCGATTGCCAAAGATATTGAACTTCAATTTTTAAAATAAAAGAAATAGAAACTTCTTTCATGTAAGACACGATCAATAGTTTTAAGTACTGGAATAAAAATGTCTAAAGATTTCCATGAATCATATGTTGATGAACACCCAGATATGCCGTCAGAGCGAGGCACAGGTTTCGTATTCGCAGGTGTCGCTGCAATCATCAGTTTAATCATTTTTTACTACAACGATTATACCATCACTAACGGCTTCTATATCGCTCTAGGTTTTTCAGCCCTATTTGCTGGCCTTGCCCAACTTGCACCAGATATCTTACGCCCCCTTAATATTCTCTGGTTCAAGTTCTCAATGTTGCTGTTCAAAATCATGAACCCGGTGATCATGTTTCTTTTATTCGTCGTTGTCATTGTGCCCGCAGGCCTCATCATGCAATTAAAAAGAGATCCCTTGCGCCGCAAAGTTGATAAGAGCGCAAAAACCTACTGGATTGAAAAAGAACCAGAGGCTTCAACCCGTTCAATGAAAAATCAGTTTTAAAATTATTTAACAAAGAGGAAAGCTATGAAAAGCTTCATCAAAGAAATTTTTGCTTACATGAGCGCCCGTAAAAAATGGTGGTTGTTCCCCATTTTGGTTATCATGGTATCAATTGGTGCGCTATTGGTCTTAGCCAAAGGCTCTGCCATCGCTCCATTTATTTACACTATTTTTTAAAATAGTTGCCAACAGGAGAGGAGAGCAGTTATCTCCTCAAAATTTATCTTTGCCCATAAAATATACTTCCAATCATCTTTTATGGGCAACTAAACTAAGAGTTTTTAAAGATGCGTATTTTAGGTATTTCAGCTTTTTATCATGACAGCGCCGCCGCTCTAATTGAGAACGGTGCCATCATCGCAGCCGCACAAGAAGAACGCTTTACTCGTAAAAAGCACGATCCAGGCTTTCCGAAAGAAGCAATCGACTATTGCCTAAAAGAAGCTGGACTAACTCTAAGTGACGTTGATCATGTTGTTTTCTTTGAAAAACCGTTTATCAAATTTGAGCGCCTGTTAGAAACTTACCTAGCCAGCGTACCAGCTGGCTTTCAAAGTTTTAAAATGGCCATTCCTGTTTGGATCAAAGATAAGCTATTCCAAAAAGGCAATCTTATAGAGCTCTTGGAAGAATTTGAATACGCCACTGAAGATACGAGTGAGATCGAAGATAAATTACTTTTCGCAGAACATCATCAAAGTCACGCCGCCTCAGCCTTCTTCCCATCCCCTTTTGAAGAAGCCATCATTCTAACAATGGATGGCGTTGGTGAATGGGCAACCGCATCAGTGGCCATTGGCCGTGGTAATGAACTGACAACAGTGCGAGAAATCCAATTCCCACACTCGTTAGGCCTGCTTTATTCCGCCATGACCTATTACACAGGCTTCAGAGTTAATTCTGGCGAATATAAAGTTATGGGCCTCGCACCATATGGGGAGCCAAAATACGTAGACCTCATAAAAAACAATCTCATTGATATCAAAGAGGACGGCAGCTTCTGGCTAGACCAGAGCTATTTCAATTATGCCACTGGCCTCACAATGACATCATCAAAATTCCATGACCTATTCGGCGCACCACCGCGCACATCAGAAGATCAAATCACTCAACGTGAAATGGATCTAGCTGCATCAGTGCAAGCCGTGACAGAAGAAGTCATGTTAAAAATGACAGAAAGTTTAGCAAAAGAATACGGCATCAAAAATCTCTGTCTTGCGGGCGGTGTCGCTCTCAATTGCGTTGCAAACGGGAAAGTCATTCGCGCTGGCAGTTTTGAAAATGTCTGGGTCCAGCCAGCTGCTGGTGACGCTGGCGGTGCCTTAGGGGCAGCCCTAGCCGCTCATTACATTGAGAAAAAACAACCACGCACAGTCGATACTAATATGGATGCTATGAAAGGCAGCTATTTAGGCCCTGAATATGAACAAAGCGATATTGAAACACGTCTGACGAAAGCCGGAGCTGTTTTTGAAGTTTTAACTGATGAAACAGTCATGACCGAGACGGCCAAATGTCTCGAAGATGGTCATGCCGTTGGTTGGTTCCAGGGCAGAATGGAATTCGGCCCAAGAGCTTTAGGAGGTCGCTCAATCTTAGGCGATCCGCGCAATCCTGAAATGCAAAAAACACTGAATTTAAAAATTAAATATCGTGAAAGTTTTCGCCCCTTCGCTCCCTCAATCATCAGCGATGAAGTCTCTAACTATTTTGAGCACGAAGGCACAAGCCCCTACATGCTGGTCGTGGCCCCAGTGAAGGAAGAGCACAGAAAAGACACATCGAAAGAGGATGTTGGCTTATTCGGAATTGAGAAATTGAACATTCCTCGCTCTACCATCCCTGCGATCACACACGTGGATTATTCAGCACGAATTCAAACTGTGCATGAAGAAACCAACCCAAGATACCACGCTCTCATCTCTGCCTTTAAAAAACAAAGCGGGTGCCCAATTGTCGTGAACACAAGCTTTAATGTGCGCGGTGAACCCATCGTCAACACACCAGAAGATGCGTTTCATTGCTTCATGGGAACCGAGATGGACACACTTGTTGTTGGCAATTGCCTCATGCGCAAACCAGCCCAAGATCAATCCCTAGCCGAAGATTACAAAGATAAATTCGATCTAGATTAATCTCAATAATTTTTAACAAAAACGATTGCCGCGATAAAGAGAATCAAGACACGCGATATTACGAAGAAGAAATTCAGCCCTTTTCGGGCTGAAGGACATGACGCCAGAGACGTCCGGCGCACCAGATCAGCCCGAACGGAGCGGAGCGAGTACGGATAAGCTGATCGCACAAAAGCGCCGCACAGTGCGGATGCATCGTGGGCATCTGAAGCACCACTAATAGCGCGGTTGCTAGTGGGCAACCTGAAGCGCCACAAAAGAACAAAACTTCTAACCTTCTTGCTCACTTTGTCCATTAGAAACACGGCCAGCAGAAAGGCTGTCTTTATAATGATCACGGTACTGCTTCATAAACACATCTAATGTGTTGATCGCAGCAATGTCTTTAGCAAGTTTTTTATAAACCTCACCTTGTCTTTTCACTGGTTTGGTTACAACGATGAAGGCACTCGCATCAGAACTATTCACCATCTTATTGTAAAATTTCTTGCGAAGGCGAGATAGAGCAAAAGCATCCTCGGCCAAAGAGTAAGAAATCGCAGCTCTTAAAACATCTTTACGCTCATAGGGTTGTAAAACATCACTGCGATTCCAACTGGTCCCAAGTAATTTTTCTAACTGCTCACCAGATTTACCCCATTGCCGGGCATTCCAATAAGCATCTGCCTTCATGCGCTCAATTTCCGCACCATCCATCCGGTTCAGAATATCAATTGCACCATCAACTCGACCCATCTCACTTAAAGAGCGTGCTTCCAAAACATCACGCGCTCGTTTCACCCGGTCTGGCAAATTAGGTTGCCGTGTGCGGCCGATTGTTTGTAAAGCAAGCACCGGTTTTCTGTTCATCAGGTGAACCATAGCAAGTTTAGCCGCCACTTGACTACGAGCAGCCCCATGAACACGTTTGGTCACCTGGTGATCAAGCAATTCAGCTGCATGGTCCAATAAATCCACATCAATCAAGCGGTCCGCAAGCATGCGGATCATTTCATCACCAGATCGGCCAACGGGTGTCAATTCTTTAAAGTCATAAAACAAGCTCAAAGCTTCAATTGGCCGTAATCTGGTTTTTCTATTTTGTAAAAACAACGATTTGAAAACCTTCGCCATATCATCTTGAATTTTTAAAGCATTATCATCAGTTGGAAACGCTTTCACCGCCTGTTTCATGTTTCCAAATGCCAAACGATAATCCCCTTTATTCGCATAAAGGTTAGAGAGCATAGAAAGCATCTGTACCTCAGTGCTATCACCGCGCCACATCAATTGCATGCCTTCAAGCTCAGAAATCGCTTGCTTCATATTAATTTTTTTATTCTCTAAATTGAGTTTTACAATATCAACTTTAGCCTGTGCTGCGATTGGTTCAACATCAGACTGCGCTACAAGGTTTAACAAATTCAAGGCATCTTCAGTTTCACCCATATTGGCTAGATACTGGCCATTTAAAAGCATAGCTTCTACATCGATAGAATCTTGACCGCTCTCACGTGGCACGGATTTCAAATATTCCTTCATCAAAGCAAAATTTTGCAAATTCTTTGCAGCTTTCGCCGCAGCTAAACTAAACCGAGCCCGTTGTAAATCCGGATAATGCCGCATTACATCCTGGCCATTACGAAATTGCCGCATAGCTTCAGACCATTGCTCAAGCATCAACTTCGCCATACCCCGCCATAAAGACGCATGTTCATTACTATGCAAACCACTAATCGCTAAAGAAGATATAGCATCTTGTGGCCGGCGCATCATCACATTAGCTGCCCCCTGCAATACACGTAATTCAGGCTCGTTTTGTCTTTCCGGAGACTCAAACGTAAGACGCTGCAACATACCCAAAGCTTCAGGCGCCAATTCATTTGAAATCAAAAATCTCGCATAATCACGTCTCGCCTTATAACGTTCTTCAGCTTTAGAAACAGCTATACGAGATTCAAAATTTCCCATTTGATCAACAAAAGAACCATTTCCTGCAGATTGCCAATCATCAAAATTTATGAAACCAAGAGTTGGACTTCTCTTTTTAAGTGCTTTGCTAGCCCGTTTCACCTGAACGGGAACCGTATCATCAGAAAGGTGCAAACCTGAATGGCGTGTTATAACCACTTCCTGAAAACCAACCCGAATTTCTACATCATCAGTTTTAGGAGAAATCGCTACACCCTGAGCAGTGCCAAATGCACTAAACTCAACCAGCTCTTGTGGTTTCATTAATTGCTCAACGGGCGGGTAACTTGTGACCAGACCAATGCGGTCACCAATGGTCTCATCTCTCAGCCAATAAATATGACTAGGCTGCTGTAAAGAGATACTAACGTATCTTTTATTTTCTGCATTCACTTTCCGGCGCAATCGCAAAGATTGCGCTTTGGCTGTTACCATATCACCAATTTTTGCTGTCCAAATAAAATTGTCATACTCAAAAGCAAACAACTGGGGTTCACTTAGTTTGATCAATATTAATTGGCCATTATTCAATCTCGTTTTACGAATATCTTTAATAAAACGAGACCCATTCTTCATCACACCAGAAAGGTCAAGCGGTTTAAAACTATCAAATAAAATCCAAACTGTTTCACCGCGAATAAAACCGGCAGCGGCCACCGCCTCTTCAAAACGAAATGAAATTTCAGTATGCCCTGGTGTCTCTTTTACATAAACACTATCATAATTCTCAGCTGCCTTCTTTTCTGGAGAAAGAGCTGGTAAAATCTTCCCACCCTGGCGGCGCTTCAATTGAGTCTGCACTCCGGCAACAATCGCACCTGATTTGGCCTTAACAGCGGGCAATCCAGTTTTGTCAGCATCATCACCATACATACTCAAATCAAACTTATCCGGATTAAAGTCTGAATATGTTGAACGCACCATACTAATCGTTTCTTGTTCGCCAGAAAATTCATCCATTTTCTTAGGTGCTTCAGAAGAAAGTATTTGAACATCTTCTCGCCCAACAACATTTCCTTCATTATCAACAACACGGTTCTCAAGTTGTTTTAACTGTTTAGAAAGAGCAACATCTGAAGGCGAAATATCAACCACATAATCTTCACCTTCACGGTACCCTCTCACATTAGATTGAGCTGGCAGTTTTAAGGTCACAATTGTAGAAGTCTCTGAAGCAACAGAAGTGATATTCAATAAGTTCTTAGGCAAATCATGCTTTACCCGCCCAACATCTAGTTTTACAGGCTCTCCGAAAGTGAGTTGAACGGAATCTCCCTGTCTTTCCATATTTGAAGTAACAAATTTATTCCAATCAAACACAAGACGAGTAAAAGTCGGTAAAGCGCCAACACGGATGCGTGCAGTAAAAACTTCTTTAGCTTTCTTTTTTTGCAACAACCGTTCTTGGTTTGCCGCCTCAATTTCAGCAGCCCGCTTGGCAATCGAGCGCAAAACATCCTGTGGCAAATTAGGGGGCATACCCTTCCACTTGCGCCCAAGAATATCAATAAAAACTTGGCTCCCCGCTTCCATGATATTCACTTTAAAACTATCGGAAAAAGCCAATCGAAACGCATACCCATCAGGATCAACTCGTGCAACACTAATATAATTCGGCATTTTTCGAATAAGCTCGTCTAAATTAAGATCGACAGCTTCTTTGAATTTAAAAACCAAGATCGTATCATCAACAGCACTTTCGTAAGCTGGCAAGCGATCAAAGTTCAAAATTAGCCGAGCAAACCCTCGTTTTTCTGAAGCCTCCATCTGAACCTTAAGGCCAGCTGCAAACACACTTGCAGGAGAAAAAGTAAGAAAAACGGAGAAAATAAGAGAATAAAGAAAGAAAGAAAAACAAACGAGCGAAAGGGCTGACCCACTAAAAGTTGGCCTGAAAGGTAACCTAGAAACTTTTCGGTCAATACTCGAAAAGAACAATCTGGTTAAAAATGTCTTACTCTCACCCATACGCACTCCTTGCAGATAAAGCTTTTATAACCTTATCGGGCATCACCCAGCCTTCTTCGAACTGAGCTCTAGCCAACAGTGTGACAGTGTTTCCTTAAAAACCTCTTTAATAATTAGGTAAAATACCAACCAATGCGCCCAAACAATCAATTCAAGAGCAAATTTTGTTGTTTTTCTGAGTATTTATAGTGATTAAACCTAATCTATTGATTTTTTTCGGCTGGTTTATCATCCTGAACGGAAGGCAATTCATCAGTTTTTACAGTCTCATTAGCCGCAACCATTTGATCTTTTTTAACAAGCATCAAAGTAAGCTCTCTCGCCTTTTCAGCATTCATCTTCGCTAAAATTTGTGAGCTAGCAGCAGGCTTCATAGACCGCATCAAATCAACCAAAATCGGCATCTTCAACCCATTAAAAATCTTAGCAGCATCTTTAGCTTTCATTGATGTGTAAATTTTAACCAATCGAAGATATTGCTGATCATTCAGCACATCTTGTTTTTTTAATTTTCTTTGGATTTTTGCTTCAAGCTTTTTTAATTGCTGAATTCGCTCATCAATCTGCCGTTCAGCTGCCTTTAATAGATTTTCCTTCAAACCCAATTCAGCCTCACGCTTATTTAATTGTTTTCGCCTTTGTGCCAAGCTTTCAAGCAAATCAAGTTCCGAAGAAGAAGATTTAACTTTCGTCTCTTCTACATTTTCAGGTTTTAATTGTTTTGGACCTTGGTCTTGAGCGGTCTTTTGGGCTGTTTTTTTCTCTTTATTTCCAGCATCTTTTTCGGCTGATTTTGCATCCTTACCCTTATCAGCACCTGTCGCGCTTGCTTTTACTTTTGACTTGTCCTCTGTGGCACCAGCCTCTTTCTTAGTTGCCTCTTGCGCGTTTAAAGCAACAGAACCAGTAATCACAGATCCAGTATCAGCAAAAATAAAAGCAGCACTTTTTAAGAGCAGCAAACAAGTACAAGCAAACACCACCAATTGTAACAATCTAAAATTATTCATGACCTAGTGACTTTCTATTCTGATCTACAAAGCGATGTTCATTTTGAGTTACCATTTGCTGTTGCCCCACTTCCTGCTGAGTGTGTTGCACCACTTGAGCCATCGCTTGCTCGCTCCGGTCTTCAGTTCTCGTATGTTGTGATTGTGGTTCTGCTAAAGTTGAAGGAGCAAAACTTTCATGACCAAACCCTAATTTCTGACGCTTTAATTGTTTTGAAATTTCCATTTGATCAGAAGTCACTGGCGCAGGATGTAAATGGTTTTCCATTGACTTCAATGCATGAATATCAACTTCAGAAAACTTTTTGGCGATATCGCGCAACTCTTTACTTTTCTCAAGATTAATGCGCAAATCTTCGCTTGTATGACGCGCAGCTTCCATCTGTCCGGCAATCTGTCCTTCAACATGTAAAGCCGTTCTACGCATTTCACCAATTGCTTTTTCAGCCCGCTCGGATGAACGGTTCAACTCACCAATGACTTGCCTTATACCGCTTTGATCTGTGCGCAATGCCGTTAGTTTAGAGTTCACAATAAAACAATAGCTAATCGTCACAACAAGTAACATAACCATCATCAAATCTATAATCACACTTAATGTAGATCCAATCATGGCCTTATCCTTGCTCCGTGAGGAGAGGTTCTGGAGTTACAATAGGTTGTTCCAATCCTCCCTTTAATTTCAAAGCCATTTTTCCGTTAGATTGCCCAACAAACCCTTTTGAAAGATTGATGCCACTACTACGTAATTGCACAAGATCTTCCGCACCACACGTCATTGGCAAGGTTTGACCAACTTCTAAGTTCATAATCTTGTGCAAAGGCACTTCAAATTCGTCGAGAACAACATCAAGTGGTACTTCCGTATTCCATATTTCATTTGCCAAATGGCCCTCCCAAATTGGGTCACGGCCAAATTTCTCCCCCATAAAGCCTTGCAATAACAAATGGCGAATGGGCTCAAGTGTTGAGTAAGGTAGTAAAATCTCAACACGGCCACCCCGGTCTTCCATATCAATACGCAAACGCACCACAATCGCTGCGTTTGCAGGGCGCGCAATAGTTGCAAAACGAGGGTTCGTCTCTAATCTTTCCAATTCAAATTTTACAGGGTAAAGCGGTTGGAAAGCCGTCTCTGAATCTTTGAGAATAACTTCAACCATACGAGAAACAAGCGTCGTCTCAATCGTGGTATAAGGGCGACCCTCAACCCGAACAGCAGGTGAACTTCTTCCACCCAATAGGATGTCAACAATCCCATAAATCAATCCAGAATCAATAGTGATTAACGCTAAGTTATCCCATTGCACGGCGCGGTATACCGCAAGCATCGCAGGCAAAGGAATTGAGTTCAGATAATCTCCAAACCTCATTGAGCTAATCGTATCAAGACTAACTTCCACATTATCAGACGTAAAGTTACGAAGAGATGTTGTTAGCAACCGTACAAGTCGGTCATAAACAACCTCAAGCATAGGCAGTCTCTCATAAGAGACCATAGCCGAATTAATAATCGCACGAAGGCCGCTCGTGTCATTCAAAGAGCGTTCGTCAAGATCAAAACCTAAAAGGTTATCAATTTCATCTTGATTAAGAATTCGCTCACTGCCACCCTGATCACCTTCTCCCTCATCTTCCGGGTCACCAACCATGGCCGCCCATTGGGCCGCCATATCACTATCTAGGCCATCAAGAGCTTCCTCATCAACCTCATCAGTATCATCAAGCGCAGCACCCCACGCTGCGGCCATAGCATCCTGATCTAGATCTTCATCTGACATAAGAGTTAAGTCCTACTGAACAATAATTTCTTTAAATAAAATACGATTTACCCGGCTCGGATGAACCGCCAGATTAATACGCTTAAGTAATTCTTCTTTTAATCGGTAAATCCCTTGCGAACCTTCAAGGTCTTGAGCCCGAAGTTCACGCAAATAAACCTGAAACAAATCAAGCACACGAGGTAGGTTAGGTTGCATCGCTTCTGCCACTGAAACATCTGCAACTTCCAAAGCAATCTTCATCTTTAAATAGTGAGCCCGTTGTTCCTTACTACTCAAATTCACAACCATTTCAGGTAACTCATGATAGTAAGCTGGTTTCGCAGGTGGTGGTGTGTTCTCAGCCATCTCTGCTTCTTCCTCAGAGCCTCCAAGTAAACCCATCATCGAAGCCCCAAAATATCCGCCACCCCCCAACAGCAATAAAGCAACAGGCGCTATTATAAAAAGTAATTTACTCTTTTTCTTAGGTTCTTCACCTTCTACACCAGCATCTGCTTCTGAATTTTCATCATCCGTTTCGGCCATTTTTCCGCAACCAACCCCTTAAAACATATAGAAGAATCACCGCAACACGCAGCTTCAAGCATAGTTCTATCCCCATTAGTGTTAATGAAAGGTTGCTAAATCTTAAAAAGAGGAAATATCTGCCCAGTCATTTTTGCCGCCTAACAAAAATTACATAACAGGAAAAAGAACTAACCAATTGTTTTTATTGTATATTTTTTCTGGCATGTTCTATGCATTAACCTTAACAACACACAACCCGGCAAAATTTGCTGAGTTAACAATTCAGATAATTGTTAAAAAGTTTTAAGGAATGCTCACATGGACAACGCTATTCGGATCGGTTTATCCAGACAAATGGCACTTCAAACTAGAATGAATGTCATCGCGAATAATCTGGCTAATATAAATACAGCTGGTTTCAAACGCGACACAGTTCATTTTGAAGAATTCCGTATGCCGGTTGCCCAAATGACTGAGCTTTCCGGCCGCGATAAGGCCCTTTCCTATGTCCACGACCGTGCCGTTCTAAATAATATGAGCACAGGTTCCATGAAACAGAGTGGTAATGAACTAGATGTTGCCATCAATGGAAAAGGCTGGTTCAGCGTCACAACACCGGACGGCGAGCGTTACACTCGAAATGGCGAATTCAAACTCAACAATGAAGGAACATTAGTCACTAATGCAGGCTACCCTGTTCTAGGTTCCGGTGGTCAAATCACATTCGGTCCAAATGAAACTCAAATTACCATCGCTAGAGATGGAACAATTTCCTCAAGCGAAGGTGTCAAAGGGCAACTCCGCGTCGTCAGTTTTAATGATGAGCAAAACCTGAACAAAGAAGGTTTTAATCTTTTCAAAACAGACGAACAACCAACACCTATTGTTCAACCAAATGTTATGCAAGGCATGGTCGAAGGTTCAAACGTACAACCTGTTTTAGAATTAACCAGTATGATTGAAACAACCAGAGCCTACACCAGCCAGGCAAAACTAATGCAAAAAACCGAAGAGTTAAAATCAGAAGCTCTGAACAAATTAGCTCAAGTACCAAATTAATCGCGCGGTTGCTGGTGGGCAACCTGAAGCGCCACTAAAATACGGTTGCTGGTGGGCAACCTGAAGCGCCACTAAAAAACACGGTTGCTTGTGGGCAACTCAAGCGCCACTAAAATACAGATTAACAGATACCAGTTGGAATCTGAAACGTAAAAATAACTATACGAAGAAGGAGCCCAGTCCATTTCGGACTGGGGGACATGGCGCCAAAGGCGTCCGGCGCAAGTGCCGCCTTTCGAAGGCCTGCAGCTTCAGCTGCAGAATAGCCGTGAGAAAAAAATAGCGCGGTTGCTAGTGGGCAACTGAAGCGCAACTGAAAAGAGGATTTGAAATGAAAGCTTTAAGAATAGCAGCTACAGGAATGCAAGCCCAAGAGCTAAACGTCGAAGTTATTTCAAATAACATCGCCAACATGCGCACAACAGGCTTCAAACAAGTTCGCGCAGAATTTCAGGATCTTCTCTATCAAGATATCCGCCGCGTTGGTGCAAACTCCTCTGCAAGCGGTAACATCATTCCAACCGGTGTTCAAGTTGGTTACGGTGTAAAAACAGGTGCGACAGCCCGTGTCATGACACAAGGTAACTTACAACAAACTGGCAAAGAACTTGATGTCGCAATCAGAGGTGAAGGCTTCTTTTCCGTACAAACACCAGATGGCCAAACCGCCTATACAAGAGACGGTTCATTTGAATTAGATGCAAACGGTAACCTCGTCACTCTAGATGGCTTTCAAGTTCAACCTAACATCACGGTTCCAAATAACGCCCGCTCAATCACCATCAACCGAGAAGGCGAAGTTCAAGCGCTACTCGGCACAGCAACAGCGCCAACAAATCTCGGCCAAATCCAGCTCTCACGTTTTGTAAACAAAGCGGGCCTTCAATCAATTGGTGACAACCTTTATCTTGAAACACCCGCCAGCGGCGCAGCAATTGACGGCACTGCAGATGCAGCTGGCTTTGGCTCCATCTCACAAAATTTCCTAGAAAACTCTAACGTAAACGCAGTGTCTGAATTATCAGACCTAATCTCAGCGCAAAGAGCATATGAAATGAACGCCAAAGTGATCAGTGCATCTGATGAAATGATGCAAGCTAGTGCCAGCATTGTTCGCTAAAAACAAATAACTTAAGTCACAAACTTACTCACTAAGTCAAAGAAACTAGAAAGAAAGGATAAAAAATGATAGCCGTGATCTCAAACTGCTTTAGAAATTGCAATTCAATTAAGGTATCAAAATCAACAGCTTTGGCCTTAACAACAGTGCTGTCTTATTTTGTTTTTTCATTTCCAGCAACTGCGTTTAGTGCCGAAATCTTAAAATTAAAAACAAACATTGAAGTTCAAAAAGACATTGTCACCCTTGGTGATATTTTTGAAAATATGAGCAGATATCGCTCTGAAGCAATTTTCAAAAGCCCAGCCCTCGGCCGTCAAGGAACTGTTCGTATCGAGCGTTTAATTGAAGCAGCTGAACGGTATGACTTCACGTTTGACACCCCTCTTAATTTGAAAAAAATTAAAATCTCACGTCCTGCTCGTGAAATAAAATCAAAGCAAATAAAAGCTATGATTTTAGAAAAAATTCAAAAAGAAAATGAATATGCAAAATCAACAAACCTAAATCATTTTAAAGAAACAAAAACCAAACTTACTTTCAATACACCCTTAAAATCCATTATGGTTCCACTTAATTTTTCGGGCGAACTTAAATTCAAAAAATTCACATACAATAAATTTCGCGGTACGTTTCAAGCAATCATTCAACCAAAAGAAGCCACTCAAAAAAGTTTCTTGGAAAAGCTAACTGGTAAAACACAAACTGTAGTTGTTCACGCAGTGATAAAACGCGGCATTAAAAAAGGTGAAACCATTGACGCATCAGATGTTGAACTCGCCGAATTTTCGCCGCGCCGCGTGCCAAGAAATGCCCTACAAACAAAAGAACAATTAGTCGGTATGATTGCGAGTAAAAGACTAAGAGCTGGCAGTATCATTCGCTCATCAGATATCGAAATAAGAAAAGTCATTAAAAAAGATCAACTCGTAACACTCGTTTTACAGAAACCTGGATTGAGCCTAAAAACGCAAGGAAAAGCCGTAACAAGCGCCAGTTTGAATGAAACTATAACTGTAATGAACATCCAATCAAAACGTGTCATCCATGGCATCGTAAAAGGTCCAGGCCTCGTCATGGTTCAAACCAATAATTATCAAATTAAACCGCTGAAAACTGCCCATTTAAATTAACCAAAACTAACATTCTATCACCAGTAATTTACGAACAAATGAGAGAAGCACATGTACCGCGCCCTGTATAAAGTCATGTATAATGTAAAGCGTAAAATAAAGTTACAAAATTGCGTTAAGGCTCTGTTGCTTGTCATAATGGCGATGACATCCGCTGGCTGTTCCCACTTGGATAAAATTTCCGACATCGGTGAAACCCCAAAACTATCTGCTATTGAAAGCCCCAAATCAAAACCGGGCTACAAACCTGTCAGCATGCCGATGCCAGAACCAGAGGCTGTGAGTTACAATCCAAACTCACTATGGCGAAACGGATCTAGATCTTTCTTTAAAGATCAGCGTGCAAGAAAAGTTGGAGATATCATCACAGTGATGATTGAAATAACCGACAAAGCTGAAATAGATAATGAAAGCACACGAGATCGATCAGGAACAACTTCAGCAGGCATTGATGCATTAGCTGGCTATAAGGCCGTATTGCAAAGCATTCTCCCTAACTCCGCAGATCCAACAAACTTGGTAAATGTAAACTCATCTCATTCTGACAAAGGTTCAGGAACGGTTGACCGTGAAGAAACATTAACCACTAAAATGGCTGCTGTTGTCATGCAAGAACTACCAAATGGCAACCTCGTCATAGAAGGACGCCAAGAAGTCAGGGTCAATCATGAAATAAGAGAAATCATTGTCGCCGGTGTCATCAGACCTGAAGATGTCAGCTCAATTAATACAATTGATATTTCAAAAATTGCTGAAGCCAGAGTCTCCTATGGTGGCAGAGGACATATAACAAATGTTCAGGCTCCCCGTTACGGCAGCCAGGTACTAGATATACTACTTCCGTTCTAGATTAAAAAATTCTAAAAAAACTTACGGCCTGGCTTTACATTTAAAGTTCAGGCCGTTTCTACGTCAGCTAACTAAAGTACCGCCAACCAAAATAATATCAGTAATAATCGGTATTTGACTAATCAGTCAAATATATGTAGGTTGCAAAATTAAAGGGACTAAGATATGGGTCGTGCACCAACAAATACCAAACTCAGATTATTAGAAACAGCTCACGAACTTATCTGGCGCAATTCATATGGTGCGGTCAGCGTTGATGGCATCTGTGAAAAAGCAAATGTTAAAAAGGGTAGTTTTTATCATTATTTTCCAAGCAAGGCTGATCTAGCCATTGCTTCGATTGATTGGTGGATGACAAATACAATTCCATTTCTTGATGATATCTTTTCGCCCTCTCGGCATCCCATAGATAGGTTCACACTTTTAATAGATTTTATCTATGAAAAACAAGAAGATATGAGAATTGAGTTTGGCCAGGTTTGTGGCTGTCCATTTATAACACTTGGCTCTGAACTCGCCGCACAAGATGAAATTATTGGCGCTAAAATCAGCGCCATCACACAACAAAAAATGTCGTACTACGAAAACGCCCTAAGAGACATGATCGCCTTGGGCCTAATTGATGAAAATGCAGACGTAAAGTTAAAAGCTGAAGAAATTTATGCCTTTATCACCGGAAATATGATGTTGGCCCGTATCAAGAATGACCTGAAGTTTATGAAAACCAGTCTAAAACCGTCTTTGATGAACTTGATAGGCGTTGAATTATCAGCCGAAGACTTAAAAAAATTGACCATTTAGTAAACTAATTTTACAAATTCAAATAGAGGGATCAAGACGTGAGTATTTTGAAGAAAACAGCTGGACAATTGCTACCCATAGCATGTGTAAGCCTGGCGCTTGTCTCCTTCTACACCAACACATCAAATGGTGCACAAGAAGAACAGCCCTCAGATAAAAAATCCAAAGCTGTAACAGAAACTAAGAAACCTTCCAAAAAAGCTCCCATCCGCAAAGCTGCGCCAAAAGGCATGCCAGTAGATGTTACCATAGTAAAATCTGAAACCATTCAGGTATGGAGCCAATATTCAGGTCGTGTGGTTGCTGTCGATCGTGCTCAATTACGTCCACAAGTCAGCGGGCGCATCACTGAAATTCGCTTTAAAGATGGGCAAAATGTAAACAAAGGCGATATACTCATTGTCATTGACCCTCGTCCTTATGAAGCCAATCTAAAGCAAGCTCAAGCCACGTTAACAACAGCCAAAACTCAGGTTACTTTAGCTGAGAAAGAATTTAAGCGCGCCAAATCTCTCGTCGCCAAAAAAGCCGTATCGGAAAGCATTTTAGATACACGAAGAAATAACTTCATTGTTGCCAAAGCTAATTTGTTACGAGCTGAAGCAGGTGTGGATACAGCAAAAATCAACATTGATTACGCCTTTGTGAAAGCTCCCATTTCTGGCAAAGTCAGCCGTGCCGAAATTACAGAAGGTAACTTGGTTCAAGCTGGAGTTAACGCACCACTTCTAACATCCATCATTTCAAACAAAAAAGTTTATGTTGATTTTGAGGTTGATGAACAAACTTACATCAAAACAGCAAGAGCAACACCTGAAGGAGCTCTAAATAAAATTCCGGTGCGAGTAAAACTCTCTGAAGGAAAAAATCAGCAAGCTGGAAACCTCCATAGCTTTGACAATCAAATAGATCAATCAACTGGAACCATCAGAGGCCGCGCGTTATTTGAAAACAAACAAAAACTATTGCTACCCGGCATGTCAGTCACTGTTCAAATGGGTGTTTCCAATTCGCAAAACATCAAACAAATCGCCATAACAGAGCGTGCCATTGGCACAGATCAAGATAGAAAATTTGTCTATGTCGTCAGTAAGAAGAACACCGCAGAATATAGAGAAGTGACGATTGGAGCGAATATAGGTGGGCGCCGCCTCATAACCTCAGGTTTAAAAGAAAATGATGTGGTTATTGTCGAAGGTTTGGCCCGCATTCGCCCCAATATGCCAGTTGCCCCCAAAATAAAACCATTAAAAACAGCTCAAAAATAGAAATAGGCATCTGAAACTCAAGTTAAATCAAATGCTCTAAATATGTTCGCTCAACTTGATTTTTATCATTAGTTCAGCATGAATAAAATGCTTAGAAAGTAAACGTATGAATTTCTCCAGTCACTTTATCGACCGGCCTATTTTTGCCGGTGTTATATCGTTTATTATCTTTTTTCTTGGCCTGATAGCCATGTTCCAACTCCCTATTTCTGAATATCCAGAAGTAGCCCCTCCCTCTGTCCAGATCACAGCTCAATTTCCTGGTGCCAACCCAACAGTGATTGCGAAAACAGTCGCAACCCCTCTTGAGGAACAAATCAATGGCGTGGAAAATCTGCTTTATATGAACTCATTAGCAACCACAGATGGCCGCCTTTCCATCACTGTAACATTCGCCATCGGCACAGATGTTGACCTTGCCCAACAGCTCGTACAAAACCGTGTTTCACAAGCTCTCCCCCGCTTGCCAGAAGTAACACGGCAACTAGGCGTAACTGTTGTCAAAAGTTCTCCAGACCTAACAATGGTCGTTCATCTCACGTCACCAAAAGCCAGATATGACATGCTCTATCTGCGAAACTACGCAACTCTGAATATAAAAGATCAATTAGGAAAAATCGCTGGCGTCGGATCCGTACGCCTTTTTGGATCAGGCGACTATGCCATGCGCGTATGGCTCAATCCAAACCGCATCGCAGAACGCGGCATGACAGCAAATGAGGTTGTCACAGCCATACGCAATCAAAATGTTCAGGTCGCTGCTGGTATCATCGGCGGCCCACCTTATAGTCAAAACACACAAATTCAGTTACCAGTAAATGCTCAAGGCCGTTTAAAAAATCCAAAAGAATTTGAAAAAATCATCATCAAACGAGATGAAAATGGAGTCATTACCAGACTTAGCGATGTTGCCTGGGTCGAACTTGATGCCCAGACCTATGCCCTACGCTCATTGTTAAACAATAAAGAAGCTGTCGCCATCCCGATTTTTGCACAAGCCGGAGCGAACGCGCTGAACATCTCTGATAATGTACGTAAAACCATGGCAGAACTCAAAAAGAGATTCCCCGAAGATGTCGATTATACAATTGTCTATGACCCAACCGTTTTTGTGAGAAACTCAATCACCAGCGTGATTAAAACTTTACTAGAAGCCATCGCTCTCGTCGTCATTGTTGTCATTGTCTTTCTCCAAACATGGCGCGCTTCAATCATTCCATTATTAGCAGTACCCGTTTCAATCGTCGGCACTTTTGCAATCATGCTGCCCTTAGGCTTTTCAATAAATGTGCTCTCTCTCTTTGGCCTGATTTTAGCTGTCGGCATTGTGGTTGATGACGCCATCGTTGTAGTTGAAAATGTTGAGCGAAACATAGAAGACGGCAAAAACCCAAGAGACGCCACAATCCAAGCCATGAAAGAGGTAACCGGCCCCATCATAGCAACGTCTCTCGTAGTCGCAGGTGTCTTCATTCCCCTTGCTTTCATTAGCGGCCTAACCGGTATGTTCTACAAGCAATTCGCTCTCACCATTGTGATAGCCACATTTATCTCAACCTTAAATTCACTCACACTAAGCCCAGCTATGTCAGCCCTTTTACTAAAAAGCCATGATGCTAAAAAAGATTGGCTAACAAGGTCTATGGATAAGGCTTTTGGCTGGTTTTTTAGAATTTTTAATTGGTCATTTAACAAAGGGCAAAACGGATATGCAAAAAGCATAAGAGCCTTCGGCATGCGCAAAGGCATCATGATGACTCTTTTCGCCATTTTAGTCGGCGCTACTTATTTCAGTTTCAGTCTGGTCCCACCAGGCTTTGTTCCAGCACAAGATAAAAAATATCTCATTTCATTCGCACAGCTCCCAGCTGGGGCCACACTAGACCGCACTCAAAACGTCATGAAAAAGATGGCTGAAATCGCCATGAAAGAAAAAGGCGTCGCAAATGCAGTTCAATTCCCTGGTCTTTCCGTGAACGGTTTTGTTAATTCCTCAAGCGCTGGTATCATGTTCATCCCACTTGATGACTTTGAAGATAGAAGAGACAAAAGCTTAAGTGCCGGTGCCATCGCACAAAGGCTACAAGGGCAGTTCAACAATATCGACAAAGCGTTTATTGCTATTTTCCCGCCCCCTCCAGTGAGAGGGCTTGGCACAACAGGTGGTTTTAAACTTCAAATTCAGGATAGAGGCAATCTTGGCTATCAAGCACTAGATAATGCCGTGAAAGAAGTCATGGGCAAGGCCTGGCAAAACCCAGCCCTATCGCGCGTTTACTCAAACTACAACGTCAACGTTCCGCAATTATTTGCTGATTTAGATCGCACCAAAGCCCAGCAGCTTGGCATCCCAATCAATGAAATTTTCAGAACGATGCAAATCTATCTCGGCTCGATCTATGTTAATGATTTTAATCAGTTTGGCCGCACCTATCAGGTCATCGCGCAAGCTGATAAACCCTATAGGGCAACAGCAAAAGATATTTTGAGTTTAAAAACAAAAAACGCTGAAGGCAAAATGATCCCATTAGGTTCAGTGATGAAAGTCAGTGAAACTTTTGGCCCTGATACAGCCTCAAGATATAATGCGTTTCGAGCCGCAGACTTAAACGGCAACCCAGGTCCTGGCTATTCATCCGGTCAGGCTCAAGCGGCAATCACCAAAATCTTAAATGAAACATTACCTCAAGGAATTAGCTTTGAATGGACAGAGCTCACCTATCAGCAAATCTTGGCGGGCAACACTGCTATCTTTATTTTCCCATTATGTATCTTTTTGGTGTTCCTAATCTTGGCCGCTCAATATGAGAGTTTAACACAGCCTCTAGCTGTGATCCTTATTGTTCCTATGAGCATTCTCTCAGCCATATTAGGAGTTTATATCAGTGGCGGGGATAACAATATCTTCACACAAATTAGTCTTTTTGTACTGGCCGCTCTTGCGTGCAAAAATGCAATTCTCATCGTTGAATTTGCAAATGAATTAGAGAATGAGGGGCTAACTCCCCTAAAAGCTGCAGTGGAAGCAAGCCGCTTGCGGTTACGTCCCATTCTCATGACTTCTTTTGCATTCATCATGGGAGTGCTCCCTCTTGTACTAAGTGAGGGCGCCGGTTCAGAAATGCGCCAAGCAATCGGAGTGGCCGTATTCTCCGGTATGCTTGGCGTAACCTTCTTCGGTCTAATCTTCACACCTGTTTTTTATGTTTTATTACGGGAATTTGAAATAAAATTAGTTGGTAAAAAAGAAGATCAGTCTAATCAATCAATTTCCGAAGCAGCCGAATAATTGAAATCAAACCTCAAACATCATAGGTTTTTACCTATGGTGTTTGAAAACCTATTTGTTTCAAAAATGATGTACACATAGCGAACAAAGTTTCTTCATTAGCCCCGCCTTTAGAAAAAAGAGAAAAACCACTTAAAAACGCCATAACCAAATTCGCAGTGATCTCAGCATTGGTATCCTTGGGCAATTCTTTTTGCCGTACAGCTTGCTCAATAAGACGAATAATTATGGCTCGTTTTTGTTCCATTAGATTGGCCAGCTCTAGTCCAACTGCTGTCTCATCACCTGCCAACTCAGAAAAACAATTCACTGTAAAGCATCCACGTTTTTTCTCCTCACTCGCCCGCAGTTTCGCAGCATGAGCAAAAACTTGATAAAAAACCGGCCCAACTGGATCCCCGTCTTTAACCTTGGTGAACATAACATCAGGTGTTGAGCTAGAATAGTTACCAAGCGCTTCAAAAAACAAAGCCTCTTTGCTTTTAAAGCTATTATAAAGACTTGCACGCGTCAGGCCTGTCGCAGTTGCAATTTCATTAAAAGATAAATCGCGATATCCCCGATCCCAAAATAAATGCATGACCTTCTCAATAAGTTGCTCACGATCAAAACTCCTCGGCCGACCAGCACCACGTTTATCATCCTTTAAAGATACCATTTATAAATCCTCAATAGTCCATTTCAGAACGACAATCTTATCACAACATAAATTTTATACAAACCTGTACAATATAATTGACAATAACAATTTTATACAGCACTGTATATTTAATTTTATACAGATATGAATAAATTAAATCACAGGACAATAAGCCATGTCACTGAATCAAAAAATTCAAAGCACAATTAATAATTTTAGAGAAAACTTTCCTCCAGAACTTTCAGCTCTTATCGAGCAAGGGGCTGGGGAAATCAGTGCATTAGAAATTCTAGAAGTCGCTCTTAAAAAAGACGACAAAGCCCCCAACTTCACATTGGACGATAGAAAAGGTCAATCTCACACTCTCTCCTCTTACCTCTCGAATGGTCCCCTAGTCATCACCTTTTACCGCGGTGCCTGGTGCCCCTATTGCAACCTACAACTCGCAGCCTACAACGCTCACTTAAATGAAATCAATGAAGCTGGTGGCACCTTGGTTGCAGTCACCCCAGAAACTCCCGACGGTATCCCAACCTTCAGGGACTCAGGTGTACCAGACGAATTGAAAGACGCAATTGTAGAGGACACTGACTTTGATATCTTACATGACCCAGACAACAAACTCGGCAAACAATTCGGCCTGGAATTTAAATTACCTGAAGCCCACATCAAACTTTTTGAATTGATGAATTTTGACATTGAAAAAGCAAACGGTAACACCAACTACACCTTCTCAGATCCAGCCACTTACATCATCGGCACTGATGGCCTGATTAAATGGGCTTTTGTGCCAAACAATTATCGTAAACGCGCAAATCCCGAAGAAATCATCAATCAACTCAAAGCTCTCTAAAACCATCATTTAAACAACTAAGGACAAAACTATGTCAGCTTTTATCATCGCTCAGGTAACCGTAAAAAACGGTGAAAAATTTCAGCAATATGCAGAACAATCAGGCCCTACCTTTGCTCCTTTTGGTGGAGAAGTATTCATCAAAGGAAAATTTGTCGGTACATTTACCGGCAATCAAAACCACAATGCTGCAGCCGTCATAAAGTTTCCAAACATCGAAAAACTAGATGAGTGGTATAACTCAACAGCCTACCAAAATATCATACCGCTTCGAAATGAAGCGGCAGATATTATCTTTACAAAATACGAAGTCCCAGAAGCATAAAGGTATCCCATGACAGATCTATTTTCCCCCATTCAATTAGGTGATTATCAATTGCCAAATAGAATTTTTATGGCGCCCTTAACAAGAGCACGATCATTAGCTGGCGCAGTACCTAAAGCTGGCTTAAAAGCTGAATATTATCGCGAACGCGCTAGTGCTGGTTTAATCATTGCTGAAGCAACTGCCGTTTCCCAAATGGGGTTAGGTTGGTTGAATACACCAGGCATCTGGAATGAAGCCCAGCAAGAAGCCTGGTCACCTGTAACAAAAGCTGTCCATGAAAAAAACGGCCGCATTTTCATACAATTATGGCACATGGGGGCAGTCGTCACCCCAGACTTTATTGAAGGAAGGCAACCTCTTTCTGCCTCCAATGTACAGCTTGAAGGTGAGTTAAGAACTCCAAAAGAGCGTAAACAAACTTTGGTTGAACCCAAAGCCATGACCACCACTGAAATAAATCAAGTACAAAATGAATTCGTTGATGCAGCCAAGCACTCAATTGCCGCTGGGTTTGATGGCGTTGAACTTCATGCTGCAAACGGTTTTTTGATAGATCAATTCATTCGTGACAAAACCAACAAACGAAAAGACCAATATGGTGGATCAATCGAAAACAGAATTCGCTTTTGTCTGGAAATTGTTGAAAAAATCAGTAAAGAAATTGGTTCTGGTAAAGTTGGCATACGTATCTCACCAACCAATAAAGTCTGGGGTATAAAAGACAGTGATTATCTCAAAACATTTAGCCACTTAGTTGAGCGCCTCAATGAATATGACCTAGCTTACCTACACATCCTAGAACCAAAACCAAACAGTGATCATTTCATTGAAACAGTTGACTACATCACTCCAAAATTAAGAGAACTTTATCAAGGAACCATCATCGCCAATGGTGGCTTTACAAAGGAAACCGCAACACACTCTATTCAATCAAATGAAGCAGATGCCATCGCATTCGGAGGCCCTTTTATTGCCAATCCAGATCTCGTCGAGCGCTTTATGAAAAACGCCGAGCTAAATGTACCAGTTGATGATAGCCTATTCTACACTAATGAGGCACAAGGCTATACAAAATATCCCACATTGGAAAAATTACGCAAAACGGCTTAATTAATAAATCTGCATAATTTCACATCAAACCCTGCTTCGTTCAGAAAAATTCTGGGTAGAAGTAGGGTTTTTATTTTCTTTTTTTCGTCTATTATTTCCATTGAAAACAAAAAAGAAGGCAACCCTTCAGCAATAAAAAATAGAGACGTGTTTTGCAGACAAAAAGAAACTATGGCCTATTATATGCCATCACTTGCATTCTTCTTTGGAGTTTTATCCCCGTTGTTTCTCGGTTTGGTCAAACCAATTTAGATAACTTTCAGTTTCTCTTTTGGTCAAACAGCTTATCATTCTTAGTCGTCTGTTTTTTCTGGTTCATTCAAAAAAACTCCAACCCTCAACAATCATTCACGTTAAAACAAATTTTATATATTCTATTTTTAGGGTTCTTAGGTTGCACTTTTTATTATCTATGCCTGTATTTCGGATATGCCAATGGAATTGGCCTTGAAGTTCTGGTCATTCAATATTGTTGGCCACTGATTATGATAGTTCTATCAGCCATTCTATTAAGAGAGCGCCTGCCATTACTTTCTTATGGCGCTGTCATAGCTGGTTTCTTCGGCATACTTCTCGTTCTCACGAAAGGAAATATCTCTGAGCTTAAATTCTCTAACCTAAATGTTGTACTTATCGTTCTTCTTGGAGCTTTTTCTTTCGCTCTTTTTTCAGTCCTTAGTAAAAAGTTTAAAGGCGAGCCTTACACAACAACAACCCTGTTGTTCGTCGGTGGACTAATGACCTCAACAATTTCGCTTTTCATTTTTTCAAAATTCAAATGGCCCAGCCAAAATGAATTAATCCCAGTAATTATCAATGGCGCATTCATTAATGGCATCTCATATATTTTTTGGCTGAAAGCTCTTGAAAAAATTAAAGCCACGACTGCCGCCACTCTGGTTTTTCTCGCACCCGTTCTGTCATCTATTTGGATTGTTTTGTTTTTCAAAGAACCCTTTTATATCTCGTACGCAATCGGCCTATCACTTGTAATCATTGCCGGCTTAGTAAGTGTAAAAACCCAATAGATAAAAACACTCCTTGACTAAGCTCTCCCCAATAAAAAACGCCAGACCAATTTCTGCATTAAAGCGTAAATCTGATCTGACGTTTTTATAAGTTAAACATAGACCCAGCTAAAATTCGTCTGGGGGGAGGGAGGGGGGGGGGGGTAAAATCTCAGCCCGATCTATGTTTAAAACTCTTTATTAAAACTCTATGCTTATGGAAGCTCAGGATAGCTAATGCCGTGAGCGTTATCAAAAGTCTCAGGATACTGAATACCAAAAGTATTTTGAGGAGTTTCAGGGTTATTGATCCCAAAAGGAGAACCGTGACCAGCAAAAGCTGAAACAGAACCACCAACAAGAGCGAATAGAACAACTGATAAAGCAATAATATTTTTCATAGAATTAATCTCCGTATTTGATTGTTAAACCACATTGTGTATCTGACGTTGTGTGGCTGCGTTGAAAAGAACATGGACCATCGCGCCGGAGAAAAAAAGAGCACCTCACAGCCCCGTGAAATCGTTTGATAATTGGGGTTGAAAGAGAGGTGTTTCGTGATCAGTTCTCACGCCCGCGTGAAGCTCACTCGCGCAAACGAGAGCGAAGACCTAACTCACCCTCGCATTCCCGTGAACAACCGAACCAAGCCATCTTTAAAAAATAGCAAATCACTATGAGAAAGAAAAAAATAAGAAAAACCAGGCCAGATAGTGAATTCTGAAGAAGGAGTGACACCACTTCAGCATCAGGACATGGCGCAGCGCCAAGCCTAGCCCGGCGCAAGCGCCGCACAGCGTGGGTTGCTACGCCGGATGCATAGTGGGCATCTGAAGGCGCCCTTAAAAGAGTGGGCAACCTGAAGCACCTTTAAAATGCAGACCCATGAGCTTCAGCTCATAGAATAGCCGTGAGAGAGAGAGAGAAAGATCCTGGGCGCCCGCGACGCCCGCAGCGTAACGAGGATGCGCAAACAAAAAACTACCGCCATCGCACTTGGCTAAATGGGCAGTGAATAACAAATCATAATGTACGGAATAATTATACTGGCTGGGGTGGCCACGCGACGCCCGCAGCGTAGCGAGGACGCGCAAACAAGAAATCTACCGCCCATAACACTTGGTCAAATGCGTCAATTAAAAACAAATCATATTATACGGAAAAAGAAAATTGGCTGGGGCGGTAGGATTCGAACCTACGCTCTTCGGCATCAAAAGCCGCTGCCTTACCGCTTGGCCACGCCCCAATAAAGGTCATTTAATGAAGATCTATTTAAGAGATTTCAAAAATGCATCACTATTCTTTATGAGAGAAAATATAAATCTAAACCCACAAAATGAATAGAGAAAAAAGTGATAGCGGTTTTTAAAAATTTTGCAAGGCCAATCGGTCAAATTTTTACTATTTTTTTCTGTAAAATGCTCAGTAAAATCCAAAGAGATGAACTTCACTCAAAGAAATAAGAGCTGAACCCATCAATATTGACCTTTTTAACAACCGAAACATTGAAAAAATCAACAAGCTGGGAATATTTCTCTCATCTAAGAAGATCAAACATTGCGAAACAACTAAGACAGGCTTAAAACTAACCCTCATGAGAAAAAAGACCCAGCGCAAACAAAACATAGTCCTTTTGCTACTGTCCCTCTTGTCAGTGGCATTTCTAAGTTTTGCCCCTGTTAAGCTCCAGGCGGCCCCAGAAAACCGCCCGTACGACGCTGGATTATTACGATTATCCGAAATTTTAGGAGCCGTACATTATTTGCGAGCTCTATGCGGCATAAATGATGAATTAATCTGGCGTGATAAAATGCAGGATCTCATCAAAGCTGAAGGTGTAACAAGCAAACGCAAAGCAAAACTCACCAAAAGTTTCAACAAAGGCTATAAAAGCTTTCAAAGAACCTACAGACGCTGCACTCCGTCCGCCAAGACAGCGATTAATCTCTTTTTAGACGAAGGCATAGAATTGTCAGAAAAATTGGTCACAACAAACCAATAAAATATTATTTAGGGTCTAAACCCAAATAAAATATTTAGCTCCACCGGAGCCTGAGATTATTTTTCATCTATAGATAATGTCGCAGATAATATAGCCTATAGGTAGTTTTACATAGAATTCACACTCTTTCATCTAAAAGACAGCTAAATTGATTATCTATTTAGCCTATTTCATTAATTGGGTTTAGACCCTAGTAACCATATTTCTTAGTCAATTTACCTTTAAAGAAACAACAGCTTTCCAAACAAGATCCACCTAGATAAAAATAATCTGCTGACGAAATAACAAGCAAAAACAAATATCAGACGATTTCGAACATAATGAAGTGGATTTACGGGAATGACATTTAGGTTAAACAATGAAGATAATGACCTGAATGCGGAAGCCTTGAGTTACATCATAGAAGCTTGGGAAGATGCTATCTGTAACGGACTAGAGCCCGAAAGCCTTGCAGGTGCCTCTCTATTCGCCGCATTAACTGACCTCGTCTCTACATATGGTGAAGACGCAGTCTCAAAAATGACGAGAGACCTGTCAGATCGAATAGACCAGGGTGAATTCTCATTGGACCGTGTAACTCAATAAGGTTTTAGAAAAATATAGATTTAGCCGCTAAACCAATCCCAGCCACAAAGAGAACAGCTCCAGCTATTTGATTGATGGTTTTTAAGCGTTTTTCAGTCATTTTACCTCGAAACGCTGTGATTAAACGAGCCAAACCCAACCACCACAAAGTCGCACCACTTAAAAGTCCCGCTAAAATCATCAAACTATCAAGATAGCTCGTAAAACCTCCAACAGCAGAACTCACACTACCAAAAATAGCAAAGATCCCCAGCAAAGCACCGGGGTTAGTAATTGTAAGCAAAAAACTCTGAGGTATAGCCTGTAAATGACCTCGAATTTGCGATGATTGTTTCATTTCAGGTAGAAATTTAGGCTGAGCTAAAAAGATCTTTATTCCAAACCCAAGTAAAATTAACCCGCCAATAAACTGAATTTCGGTTTCATAACTATTAATTAAGCCTGAAAGGGCCGTTATTCCCATTGCCGCTGCAACGGAAATTAAAAAATCAGCCCCAATAGCGCCTAGACCAACGGCAAATCCAGCCCAAAACCCTCTGGCCAAGGTGCGCTGAATACACAAAATATTGACAGGACCAACAGGAGCAGAAATAAGTAGACCCAATCCAAAGCCAGTTAAAATAAGATGTAAATTAATCATCAACGCCATAAATCTAGAAAAAGCTTTAAAATTACCTGTTTAAGAACTTTCATAAAACGGGCCTGTTCATCGAATAGTACATATGCCATCCAATATTACATATGTATGACCAAAAGATTTTTTTTGAAGGGAGCTTAGCCATGAATAAATATAAAGTGACGATAAAACGAATGTCTGTCATGACACTCATATCTTTTGTGACAATCGCAACATTTTTAAAGTATGAAAATTTTGCACATGCAAAAGACAAAAAATCAAATGTCACGCCTGTACAACAAATAACAAATGAAAACCTCCCGAACCTTACTTTGCAAATGAAAGAAGATCTCATTGAAGCCGCCAGCTCTGGGGACCTTGAAGAAGTACGAGACTTATTTGAGTCAAACGAACTGGCCCCAGTTTTAACCAATGAACATATCAGTGACCCTGTAGACTATTGGAAAAAAGTATCTATAGATGGATCAACAAGAGATATCATGGCCGCCATTGCAGAGGTCTTTAGTCTTCCCCCAGTGAAAAATAAAAACGGAGATTTCATATGGCCTTATCTTGCAAAAGTGCCGTTAAAAAAACTAACCAAACAACAGCAAATTGATCTATTCCGTCTGGTAGGCCCAAAACAAGCAACCCAAATGCTAGAAACCGGCGTTTACACCTATTATGAAGCAAAAATCGGAAAAGACGGTACCTGGCATTATTTTAAAAAGCTAGAAACAGCAGAGAAGAAATAGAAATATTGACAATACATGCATTTAATATACATTATTAATAATCTGACTAGTTTTAAAAGGCATTTTAAACAATGGACGAACACCCAAGAGGTCCTAGAGATCCGTTACATGAAGAAATAACTCAACCCCTCATAAATGAGTTAGTTCACAAATTTTATGAAAAAATACAAAAACATGAAACCTTGGGCCCTATATTCAATGATGCAATAAAGGATAACTGGCCAGAACATTTAGAGCGCATGTGCACATTCTGGGGCTCTGTGGCTTTGAAAACAGGCGCTTATAAAGGAAAACCAGTGCCAAAACACGTTGCTCTTCAAGGTGTAAAACCAGATCATTTTAAAATCTGGCTCGCCCTATTTAGAGAAACTGCCATTGAGGTTTGCGGTGTCGACATCGGCCTTCATTTTATAGACCGTGCTGAGAGAATTGCAGAAAGCCTACAACTTGCCATGTTTTTCCAAGGAACAATCGCCCCTAGAGACGCTTTCAAAAATGGCGTTTTAGTCGGGCAGCTTAGCTAATAGCCACTTCCATTTCTCAGTCCTCCCACATTCTTTTCTATTGACATATAAAGTTTTCTTTATATCTTGTCATGAAACAAACTGAGATCCCTCTTCACATATCGGAGACACAAGGTTGTGACAGGCTTAACAACAACAATTAGCAAAGCTGAGCTATTAAGCGCGCTCAAAGCTGCAGGCGATGACACCCGCTTGCGCTTGCTTGTGTTGTTGAACATCTCAGAACACAACGTAAAAGATCTCACACACATATTAAATCAAAGCCAACCGCGCCTCAGTCGTCACTTAAAATTGCTCACTGAAGCCAAATTAATAGAGCGTTTTCAGGAAGGGTCTTGGGTTTATTATCGTCTCGTCAGAGGCAATATTTACGGCGAACTCGTTCAGGACATTTTAAAGACGGCTGACTTAAGTGATGAGCAATTCAAAGCGGATCAAGCCCAAGCTGAAAAAGTCAAAGCCCAGCGCGCAAAAGAAGCTCAATCATATTTTAAAACTCACGCCAAAGATTGGGACCGCATTCGCAGTCTGTATATCAAAGAAGAAATCGTTGAAGCAGAAATGAAAAATCTAATTGGTCCAAATCCAATTGAGTTATTGCTTGATCTTGGCACCGGAACGGGGCGCATTTTAGAGCTTTTTTCATCACAATTTAAAAAAGGCATTGGTGTTGACATCAATCATGAAATGCTGCGTCACGCTCGCGCCAGATTAGATCGTTTGAACTTGCAGTCATGCGAACTACGTCATGGTGATATCAATAAGCTAGATTTTAAAGAGTCTCTGGCAGACACAATCATCATTCACCAAATCATGCATTTTTTGGAAGACCCAAAACAACTATGCAAAGAAGCGGCCCGCCTCCTAGCTCCTGGTGGGCGGTTACTCATTGTTGATTTTGCACCGCATACACAAGAACAATTAAGAACTGACTTTGCCCATCAAAGATTAGGGTTTGAAGAAAATCAACTATGGGGATGGCTGAAAAATGCTGGCCTAAAAACCCTCAATTTTAAATTACTCACCAACACAAGCACAAAAAATAAAACCTGCGATAAAAAAATCAATAATACTGACACATTAAGTGTGTCCTTATGGCTCGCAGGTAAATAAAGGAAAAATTTATGAGTTTCGGAAATCGAAAAAGCTTAAAGGTTGCCCCAGAGACCCTGAATATCTCTTATGAATTTTTTCCTCCAAAAACGGAAAAAATGGAGCAAACTTTATGGGAGTCAATTAAACGCTTGGCCCCATTAAATCCAAGCTTTGTCTCTGTAACTTATGGCGCTGGTGGTTCAACTAGAGAACGCACCCACGCAACAGTTGCGAGAATTGTTAGTGAAACAAACCTAAAACCAGCCGCGCACCTAACATGCGTCTCCGCAACCAAAGAAGAAGTAAACGAAGTCATCCGCTCATATAAAGATGCTGGCGTCAATCACATCGTAGCACTTCGCGGTGATCCAGCTGAAGGTGTTGGTGAAATATACAAACCAACAGCTGGTGGCTATGAAGGTAGCGTTGAACTCATCAAAGGCATCAAACAAATCTCAGATGAATTTGAAATCACCGTTTCAGCTTATCCAGAAAAACACCCTGAAAGCGCTAGTATCGACGCTGATATAGAGCTACTCAAACAAAAAATTGACGCAGGCGCGACAAGAGCCATCACTCAGTTTTTCTTTGATAATGATCATTATTATCGCTTTTTAGATAAAACAGCCGCAGCAGGGATTAATATACCAATCCTACCCGGCATCATTCCGATTTTAAATTTCAAAACAATGACCAAATTTGCAGCCAGTTCTGGCGCAACCATTCCAAGCTGGATCGCAAAACGATTTGAAGGGTTAGATGGTGACCCGAAAACTGCAAGGCTTGTCTCTGCCGCAATTGCTGTTGAACAAGTCCTGGATCTTTTAGATAACGAAGTTTCAGATCTTCATTTCTATACCTTAAACAGAGCTGATCTTGTCTATGCAATCTGCCACATGCTTGGCTTTAGACCAGAAGCTCACTCATCTTAAAATTAAACAAATTAAGATACGGACCAAAAACGTGCTAACAGAAAAGCAAAAAGATCACTTATATTCTGGTAACGCCATCTATTCAGATCCAACGTTACCAAATTTAAAAGAAGATTATTTCAACCTCCCTAATCATGAAAAATTAGGTGTGCCTGAAGATGCACTTAAAGTTAAACCTCGATTTTTAATCATTTATGGCTCTTTAAGAGAAGTCTCATACAGTCGCCTGGTAGCAGAAGAAGCCGCAAGAATTTTGATTAAACTCGGCGCAGAAGTAAAATTCTTTGATCCAAGAGATCTCCCCATGCCACAAGAGGGATATAAAATCGGTGGCGAAGCAGACCCTCACCCAAAAATCAAAGAGCTCATAGACCTCGCCCTCTGGGCAGATGGTCATGTCTGGTCTTCACCAGAGCGTCATGGCTCAATGTCAGCTGTTTTTAAAACACAGATAGACCACATCCCTCTTTCATTTGGCTCCGTTCGTCCAACTCAGGGACGCACGCTAGCTATACTGCAAGTAGCAGGTGGCTCTCAATCATTTAACACCGTTAATAATATGCGGATCTTAGGGCGCTGGATGCGCATGCTCGTCATCCCAAACCAATCCTCTGTTCCAAGAGCCTATACAGAATTTGACGATGAAACCGGCCGCATGAAGTCATCCGCACTTTACAATCGCGTCGTCGATGTGATGGAAGAATTAATGAAGTTCACTCTATTAACCAGAGACAAAAAAGACTATCTGGTAGATAGATATAGTGAACGCTGCGATAACGAATAGTCAGGAACTCAAAATGTCAGTAAAGAAAACAGAGCAATTTAAAAAAGCAGCAAGTGAGCGCATTCTTATAATCGACGGCGCCATGGGCACTATGATCCAACGCTATAAGCTAGATGAAGCCGCTTACCGCGGCACTCAATATGAAAAATGGAACCAGGATGTAAAGGGCAATAATGATCTCTTGAGTATCACACAGCCCCACATCATTAAGGAAATCCATAGCCAATATTTAGAATCCGGTGCTGATATAATTGGCACGAACACATTTAATGCAACAACCATCTCCATGGCTGACTACAGCATGGAATCAGAGGCCTATAAAATCAATGTAGCCGCAGCCAAAATTGCTAAAGAAACGGCAGAAGAATGGTCAGCCAAAACACCAGATAAACCTCGCTTCGTTGCTGGTGCCGTTGGCCCAACAAATAGAACAGCCTCTATCTCACCAGACGTAAATAATCCAGGCTACCGTAACGTCACCTTTGATGAATTAGTCGACGCGTATAAAAGCCAAACAAAAGGCCTGGTAGAAGGTGGTGCAGATATCATCATCATTGAAACCATCTTTGATACCTTAAATGCGAAAGCCGCTGGCTTTGCAGTCTTAAGCGCGTTTAAAGAGATCGGCATTGAGCTTCCAGTCATGATTTCAGGCACCATCACAGATCTATCTGGAAGAAATCTCTCCGGCCAAACACCTGAAGCCTTCTACAATTCAATGAGCCACTTAAACCCATTTTCCATTGGCTTGAATTGTTCATTCGGCGCTGACCACCTGCGCCCAGCAATCCAGGAAATTTCATCTGTCGCCAATGTTTATGTCTCGGCTTACCCAAATGCAGGCCTTCCAAATGAAATGGGTGAGTATGATGAAACACCAGAAGAAATGGCCGGCAAAATCGAAGGCTGGGCTAAAGACGGCCTAATTAATATGGTCGGCGGCTGCTGCGGCTCAACCCCAGAACACATCAACGCCATTGCCAAAGCTGTGGCACCCTATTCACCAAGAAAAATTCCAGAAGTGCCTGTAAAAATGCGCCTCTCAGGCCTAGAGCCTTTTGTCCATGGGTAAAGCAACCTTATCTAAAAATAAGTGAAATCACAAATTTACTAACTTAATTTACGAAGAAAAACAGGCGGCAAGCCGCCCGCACATTTGCAAGCCAGTATGGTTGGAATTAGGCAACCTAAAACACCACTAGAGTTAAGCAAAAGTATTGTGCGCATATCGGAAGGTCGAGATGCGTTAGCATCGAGATACCCCGGGAGATAGAAAGTGCGGTTGCTGGTGGGCAACTGAAGCACAGAAAAGAGAATAAAATGACGAACCAAGCAAGCACCAGCTTTATTAATATCGGCGAGCGAACCAACGTCACCGGTTCCGCCAAATTCCGCAAACTCATCGAACAAGATGATTATGATACAGCCTTAACGGTTGCCCGGCAACAGGTGGAAAATGGCGCGCAGATCATCGATGTGAATATGGATGAAGGCCTCCTTGATAGTGAAAAAGCAATGCAAACCTTCTTAAATTTGCTTGCTGCCGAGCCAGATATTTCTCGCGTCCCTGTTATGATCGACAGTTCAAAATGGACCGTCATTGAAACCGGGCTTAAATGCGTACAAGGAAAATCAATTGTTAATTCGATCTCCCTTAAAGAAGGCGAAGAGCAGTTTCTAGAACAAGCTGAAAAAGTTCAACTCTATGGTGCTGCTGCGGTGGTTATGGCATTTGACGAAGTCGGGCAAGCTGATGTTGCCGACAGAAAGTTCGAAATTTGCGAACGCGCTTATAAGTTACTCACTGAAAAATTAAACTTTCCACCACAAGACATCATCTTCGATCCAAACGTTTTTGCCGTTGCAACCGGTATTGAAGAACATAATAATTACGCGGTTGAATTCATTGAAGCAACGAAGCGCATCAGAGATAACTTGCCCCATGCTCACGTCTCAGGCGGCATCTCAAACCTCTCATTCTCATTCCGCGGTAATAATTATGTCCGTGAAGCCATGCACTCAGTGTTCCTCTTCCACGCCATTAAAGCAGGTCTAGACATGGGCATCGTCAATGCAGGCCAACTGATGGTTTATGATGACATCCCAGCTGGATTAAAAGAGCAAGTTGAAGACGTCATTCTTAATCGCCGCAATGATGCAACTGATCGCCTGCTTGACGCAGCTGAAGCCTTTAAAGGCGAAGGCGGCAAAAAACAAAAGCAAGACCTAAGCTGGCGCGAAGGCACAGTTGAAGAACGCATCACTCATGGTCTTGTACACGGCATCAATAAATTCATCACAGAAGACACAGAAGAAGCCCGCCAAAAAGCTGAGCGCCCTCTGCATGTTATCGAAGGCCCACTGATGGACGGCATGAACGTCGTTGGTGACTTGTTTGGCTCAGGCAAAATGTTCTTGCCCCAAGTGGTGAAATCCGCCCGTGTGATGAAACAAGCCGTGAGCCACCTGATGCCCTTCATGGAAGAAGAAAAACGATTAAATGGTACAGCAGACGCTGAAGCCAATGGTAAAATTCTCATGGCGACAGTTAAAGGCGACGTTCACGATATCGGTAAAAATATCGTCGGCGTTGTTCTTCAATGTAATAATTACGAAGTCATCGACATGGGTGTTATGGTCCCAGCGCAAACCATTTTAGAAAAAGCACGCGAAGAAAATGTAGACGTCATCGGGCTTTCTGGTCTTATCACCCCAAGCCTTGACGAAATGGTCAATGTTGCCAGTGAAATGGAACGTTTAGAATTTGACATCCCGCTTCTCATTGGCGGTGCAACAACCAGCCGCATTCACACAGCCGTTAAAATCAACCCAAGCTACAAAAGAGATCAAGCTCTTTATGTAACAGATGCGAGCCGTGCCGTAGGTGTAGTCTCGAAACTCCTTGGTGAAGAAGGTCAGTCTTACAAAGATGAAGTCCAAGAAAGTTACAAAATCATTGCTGAAAAACACTTGGCAGCCCAGCAAAACAAACGCCGGCTCTCAATAGAAAAAGCCAGAAAAAACGCCCACAAAGTTGAATGGGAAGAGACCAAACCAACAAAGCCAGCATTCATCGGCACCAAAACCTTTACAGACTTTGACCTTGCTGAAATAGCCGAATTTATTGACTGGACACCGTTTTTCGCAACCTGGGAAATGAACGGCCAATATCCACGCATCTTGAGCGATGATAAATTAGGAGAAGCTGCCACGAATCTTTTTGACGACGCTCAGGAAATGTTGAAAAAAATGATCGACGAAAAATGGGTCAAAGCAAATGGCGTCATCGGTTTTTGGCCAGCCAATAGCGAAGGCGATGACATCGTCCTCTATGAAGATGAAAACAGAGACACACAAAAAGCAAAACTTCACACCCTGCGCCAGCAAATCGCCAGAGAAAACACCAGTGGCAAATTAAGAGCAAACGCAGCCCTATCAGACTTCATCGCACCAAAAGATACAGGCATTGAAGATTACATCGGCGGCTTTGCCGTCACCGCAGGTATTGGTGAAGATATAAAGGCCAAAGAGTTTAATGATGCAGGAGATGATTATTCAAAAATCATGGTCAGTGCTTTGTCTGATCGTTTGGCCGAAGCTTTTGCAGAATATATGCATATGCGCGTTAGAAGAGAATACTGGCCATATGCATCGGATGAGACATTAAGCAATCAAGACATCATTGCTGAAAAATATCAAGGCATACGCCCAGCACCAGGCTACCCAGCACAACCAGATCACACAGAAAAAGAAACACTCTTTAATTTGTTAAATGCAACTGAAGAAGCTGGCATAGACCTCACAGAAAGCTACGCCATGTGGCCCGGTGCTGCTGTTTCTGGTCTCTATTTCTCACACCCATCGAGCTATTATTTCGGCGTTGGCAAAATTGAAAAAGACCAAGTTGAAGATTATGCTAAGCGAAAGGGCTGGGGGTTAGCAAAAGTTGAGAAATGGCTAAGCCCAATTTTAAATTATATCCCTGAGTAAAGTTCCTAAATAAAAACACCGCTTGAGCTTAATAGATCAGGCGGTGTTTTTTATCGTTTATTCTCTTTTATAGAGTTTTTACGCTGGCAAAGCACCAGACTTCTTGGCAGCATGAGTTGCAATCACGTCCATTATCCCAGGTGCCAATACATCATAAGGCTCAAGCCCTAATTTCTTTAAGCGATCTCTCACACCATCCATATCTTCCGGGTTAAACCCGCTTTCAATGATAGAAGAAACAAAGGCAGCAAATTTCGGCTCTTCAAAACCTGGTGTTGTAGAAAGTTCAGTATGGATAAAATCAAACCCATGTAACGGATGATCCGTATTTTCAATGCGTCCATACATATGCGTACCACAACCCCGGCAAGCATAACGTTGAATAGGAGCACTCTCATCAATGATTTGTAATTTATTACCATTCTCGCCAACCGATAAATTATCCCGGCCAACCACAGCAACTTGACTGAAGAGCGCACCCTCAGGCTTCCAACATTTAGAACACCCACAAACGTGGTTAAAAGCACAATTGCCTTTAATATTTATAGTTACTTTATTCTCCGGACACTTACAGCTAAGCGTTGCACCAGAAAAATTAGCACTACCCTTGTGAACACCTCCATCAACTTCTGGATGAATCTTCACCTTCGATTTCCCAAACCCAAACATCAAAACGTCTCCCTTACTCTTTACCCAGAGCTTTATATTTAATTTCAATGATAATCTTAGGTCTAAGAGCTATACGAAGTCTCATCTTAATGTGAAAAGAACTAATAGCACTACGCAAAGGTATAATGTTACATTTTGTACTTGATCCTTTTTTTCAAAGAAAAACCTTAAAAACTTGACAATCCCCCCTTTTTCACGCATTTTGCCCCAAATTCATTCAGGCCTATATAAAAGAGCCACCATTTATACATGGAACAGCAAAACTGTATCCGGGAGATAAAAGGTCAACATCCGTCAGCGAAATTCGCCCACGGATGCTTTTTTGCTTTGTCTGATGAAATTACGGAATTTGATGTGTTCTTGAGAAAATAAACTCAGTACACAACATACGAAGAAGGAGCTTATCCCTTAGCAAAGGGATAAGGGACATGGCGAAGCCCGGCGCGTTGCGCCGCCCAACGGAGGGCTTTTCGCTTTTTCAGCGAAAAAATAGCCCGTGAGATATAAAAAATGTTTCAGTCATTAAGCGACAGATTAGCCTCTACATTTGATAAAATTACCGGCAGAGGTGCGCTTTCTGAAAGTGACGTGAAAACCGCGATGCGCGAAGTGCGCCGCGCGCTTCTAGAAGCTGACGTTGCCTTAGAAGTCGCCAAAGAATTCATTGATAAAGTCACTGAAAAAGCCATCGGCGCTGATGTACTAAAATCTGTTAAACCTGGCCAGCAAGTCATCAAAATCGTTCATGATGAACTTGTCGCCATGCTCGGCTCAGAAGCTGACCCAATTAACCTCCAAGCCGTAGCTCCTGTTCCGATTATGATGGTGGGTCTGCAAGGCTCGGGTAAAACCACCACCACTGGTAAAATCGCCAAGAGACTAAAAGAACAAGATAATAAAAAAATTCTCATGGCGTCTCTCGACACCCGCCGCCCAGCAGCGCAAGAACAGCTTCGCGTGCTAGGTGAGCAAATCGATGTCGACACCCTAGAAATTATCACAAACCAAACACCAACTGAAATAGCCAAGCGGGCCATCGATAGCGCAAAACGCGGCGGTTATGATGTGGTGATGCTCGATACAGCGGGCCGCTTACATATTGATGATGAGCTGATGCTCGAGACCGAGCAAATCAGAGATATCGCAGCCCCCCATGAAACATTGCTGGTGGCTGATAGCCTAACAGGCCAAGATGCCGTTAATGTTGCTAAAAACTTTAACGAACGCATTGGCATCACAGGCATTGTCCTGACCCGTGTAGATGGTGACGGACGCGGTGGTGCAGCCCTCTCTATGCGCGGTGTAACCGGCAAACCAATTAAGCTCATCGGTATGGGTGAAAAGCTAGATGAGCTAGAAGATTTCCACCCAGATAGAATTGCCAACCGCATTCTGGATATGGGTGACGTGGTTAGCCTGGTTGAAAAAGCCGCTGCTACGATCGATGCTGACAAAGCGGCCAAAATGGCCAAGAAAATGCAGAAAGGCAAATTCGATCTTGAAGATTTGTCCGAGCAGCTTAATCAGATGAAAAAACTTGGTGGCATGAGCTCAATCATGGGCATGTTACCTGGCGTTGGCAAAATGAAGAAACAACTCGATCAAGCCAATTTGGATGACAGCATCTTCACTCGCCAACAAGCAATTATTTCATCTATGACCCCAAAAGAGCGCCGCTTTCCCAAAGTGCTGAATGCAAACCGCAAAAAACGAATTGCAGCGGGTTCTGGAACCAGCGTTCAAGAAATTAACAAGCTTCTTAAAATGCATCGCCAAATGGCAGACATGATGAAGAAGATGAATAAAGGCGGTATGGGCGGCATGTTTGGCGGCGGAATGCCAGACGTTTCAGAAGAAGAAATGGCAGCCTTTGAAGCCACTGGCCAAATGCCCGAAATACCCAAAGATATTGAAAAACTCATGCCCAAAACCAAACCGGGCCTACCCGGCCTTGGAGGATTAGGCGGTTTAGGTGGCGGCCCCAAAGGCGGCGGCATCCCCGGATTACCTGGTCTGCCCGGTAAAAAGAAATAAGCATTCTAACTAAACATACGATTGCTAATAGGCAAGTAGAGCCTAGAAAAACGAATACTAAAAACAACAGAAATTTAAACGAATTCAAGTGATTAAAACCAAAGGAAAATACAATGGCATTAAAAATTAGATTATCTCGTGGCGGTTCAAAGAAACGTCCATTTTACCGTGTAGTCGTAGCAGACAGCCGCATGCCTCGCGATGGTCGTTACATCGAAAAGGTTGGCACATATGACCCTCTTCTTCCAAAAGATGGTGGTGAGCGTCTAAACCTAGTTGAAGATCGCATCAAACATTGGATTTCAAAAGGCGCAAAGCCAACAGATCGCGTACTTCGCTTTTTAGCTGAAGCTGGCATCATGGAACGCCGCCCACGCAACAATCCAAACAAAGCGAAACCAGGCACAAAAGCTCTGGAGCGCATTGAAGAGAAGAAGCAAAAAGAAGAAGATGCAAAAGCTGCAGCTGAAGAAGCTAAAAACGCACCAGCTGAAGCACCTGCTGAAGAAGCAGCAGCAGAATAAACTGCTAACAACCTTTTTTGTAAGAAAAACCTTTCTAGCGAGTAAACCATGGGCGATCAAACTGGCGACAACAGCTCAGAGCACAATATGTCAAAACGCATAGTGCTAGGTGTTATCACCAACGCCCATGGTATCAAAGGGGATGTCACAATCAAACCCTTTGGCCAAGATCTAAATACTCTGACAGATTATGGCCCGCTGACCGATAAAACGGGAAAGCAAAGCTTCACGATCCTCTCGTTACGCCATAGCAAAAAAGATCTCTATGTCGCACGTATCAAAGAACTAACAGATCGCAACATGGCAGAAAGCGCCAAAGCAACAGATCTATATATCGAACTTTCCAAATTACCAGAACCAGATGATGATGAGTTCTATTATCATGATCTAATAGATTTACGCGTCCAACTCCCTTCCGGAGACCTCTACGGCACAGTAAAAGCCGTTGAAAATTTCGGCGCTAGTGACATCATTGAAATTTTGCCACAAAACAGCCAAAAGACCGTGTACTTCTCTTTTACAAAAGAAATCATCCCTGTCGTAAATGTGAAAGAAGGCTTCATTACACTCGAACCACCTTTAGAAGATGACGTAACTGAAGAAGCAGCCCAAGCCGCTTTAAAAGATGAGTAACTAAGTTACATTATTTACTAAATGAAAAAACTGAGCTCTTGTTAGCTTACAAGAAGATATAACACAGCAAGAAAACATGTTGCCATACGAAGAAGGAGTTTAGCCCTTTTCGGGCTGAAGGACATGGCAGCTAGAGCTGCCCGGCGCAAGCGCCGCACCTCGTAGGCCTGTTGCAGCAGCAACAGAATAGCCGCGAAAGAGAAAGAAAAAAGGACCAACCACAGTGATAAAACTTATTTTAGGCTTTTTTCTTTTATTTTTCTCACTGTCTATCTTTTTCAGTCAAAACGCTCACGCATTGCCAGAGCATCACAAAATCACAATCACAGCTGTTGAGAAATGCTTAGGCCTCGCTAAAAAAGCCATTGAGTTTGGCCACAAAAAACACCCGCTGGTCTCATGCAACATTCCCTTCTCATTTAATGAAGCAGAGTTAGATGCAGCCCTTAGGCAAAGCACTTCCAAATCCAAAGACACAACTACAGAAAAAACCAAATCTCACAAAGCAGTTAAAACCATCATCAATGTGAAAAGCGCAAAATGCATGGCCAAAATCAGAGTAAAAAGCGAACTGTTGCAAAAAGCCATAGATATGAAAGAGGGAAAATTAATCTTACCGAGACAACCAGTAACCTGCGCTTTAAAAACAAACTCCGGCATAGCCAAACAAGCCAAGTTTTCGTTTCAACCTAAAGGCATATTTGAAAACAGTTGCTTAAAAGAATTCTCACCGCAAATGGGAAATTTCAAATTAGACTGCACCTTCTGCCGCCTGAACATAGTCGCCACAACCATGACCTACTGGGTCAACCACATTGGCAGTAGAATGGCCCCCGGCATCAACAAAGCCCTTGGCAAAAAATGTAGTAGTTAAAAATTTACTGCAGAGAACGAACCATAGACAAACTTTTCCCCGGTGCTGCACCAAAAGTTTTTTTAAAATGGTGGTTAAAGTGAGCTTGATCAAAAAAACCTACCTTGTGAGCTGCAATAGTAAAGTTTTCTCCTTCGATCACTTCTTGAATAGCGGCTCTCAACCGATGCCATCCACGATATCGGCAAAAAGACACACCTATTTCTTTCTTAAAAATATTCTGAAACCGTGAACATGACAAACCAACATCTCTTAAAGCATCAGGTAACGAGAGCAACTGTGCCGGGTTATCATTCAGTTTTTTAACAACATGTAAAATACGAGGATCTATATCCGAGCGTGCTTTTTTGTGAGAAAATTTCACGAGATCGTTCAAAGCCAAATCAACCCATTCAGAGCTATCAGATTTTTCATAAAGCTCTCTGAGAATAGTGTTATCACACTTGAAACTCGTTAAAACTTTTCCGATCTCATCATAAGCACCAAGCAAAGGTAACAATGCCTGTACACCCGCTTTGCTTGGCTCCAAATAAAAAACAGACAAAGGGTTCCCTCGTATATCCAACTCATAGGAAACACCAGCAGGCACAACCACTGCGTCACAAACCATCCAGTCAAACCCTTGCTGCCTAAATAGAAAAGGCTCATATAAACCGGTAATAAAAATCGAAGTGGAATGAGAATGAAGGGCATTATAGGTTAGCGGACCGGCAAAAAAACTAGTGGCATTACCAATATGCCAAAGAGGTTTAGTCTCATTATCTTGAAGAACAAGAGATTCGTACAAGCCTTGTTTCACCTTCATGGATAAACTCCCATTTGAAAAACTCAAATATATTAGGCCGCAAAATCATAATAACACAAAGTCAGAACAAAAATAGGGACTTAAAAAAGGGAAGTTAATCCATGTCATCACTCATAAAAAGTATGAACCGTCGTCAGTTCATTATTCAAGCAACAACATTAGCATCCCTCCCATTAATAACATCAAAGCTCATAACTTCTGCTGAAGCAAAAGCTCCAATGTTAGGCATAAAGCAACCCAAACACATCCGTTTTAAACTCGGAGACTTTGAATTCACTAACATTGTAGATTGTGAAGAGTTTATCAGTGGGCCTTATCCAATCATCGGCAAAAACGCAACCAAAGAAGAAGTCATTGACTTAATGAAGAAAAACCTTCTTCCTCTTCAAAAATATCAACCAGGGTTTACACCCACTGTTTTAAACACCGGAAAAGAACTCATTCTATTTGATACCGGCAATGGAGACGATGGTTTCATTCCAAAACCAAAAGGTGGTTGGTTAGCCGAGCAAATGGTTAGCGCAGGCTACAAACCTGAACAAATTGATATTGTCATCATCACTCATGGTCACCCAGATCATGTGGCAGGTATCATTGAAAATGGAAAAGAAATCTACCCAAATGCTCGATATGTAATCGGCCAAAAAGAATATGACTACTGGGCCCCACTAGGTAAACACAGTGGCGAGCTCGAAAAACTAGCAAAAGTTTTCAGAGACAATACAAAAACTATAGCAGCAAAATTCACCTTTATTAAACCAGGCGATGAAGTCGTCCCTGGTATTCAGGCCTTTGATGGTTTTGGACACACACCAGGTCAACTTTGCTTTCATGTTGAAAGCAGAGGCCAACGCATCTTTTTCTGGGCCGATTGTGCACACCACCATGTGGCCTCACTAGCTCGTCCAGATTGGCATTGTGTTTTTGACATTGATAAAGAACAAGGTGCCAAAACCCGCAAACGCATTTATGATATGCTAGCCCATGACCAAACCCTCGTTATGGGCTATCACATGCCATTTCCAGGATTAGGTTATGTAGAAAATATAGGTAAAGACAGTTACCGTTGGTTGCAGCATTCATTTCAATTAAAATAACGATGGCTCTTAAACAACGAGGGGCTAGCCCCTCACTCAACCAGTTCAGCAATATAACGCGGCAAAGCAAACGCGCCGAAATGCACCTCAGGTGAGTAATAACGCATTTCAATATCAAGCACTTCAAACTTTTCTCGAAGCTGCTCAATTGAAACAGCTTTTAACCCAGCCCGTTTAGAGGCCCAGCCTTGAGACATCGGCCCGCCAAAATACCCCGGCGTTGTAGCAACAAAAGCCGAGCTCTCTGCAAACCCAAGCTCCCGGAAAAACCGAACAGATTGTGACAGCTCATCAGGCTGCATAAAAGGCAAACCATTTTGCGTAAGCATCACGCCGCCCTCTTTAAGCGCTGTCTTGCAATCCCCGTAAAACTCTTTGGTAAAAAGCACAGCCCCTGGCCCAATTGGATCGGTTGAATCAACCATAATTACATCAAAGGTATCTTTTTGCTCACGCACATACTTCGTGCCATCAGCAATCACGATCTCAACGCGGGGGTCATCAAAAGCCCCATTTGAAACGCCAGGGAAATATTCCCTACACATGTCAATAACGCTAGCGTCAATTTCACAAAGCACCGCCCGTTCAACTGAAGGGTGACGCAACACCTCACGCAAAACACCACCATCACCACCGCCAATAATGAGAACCGATTTTTTCGTCTCCGGCTCTAAAGCTTCAAGCGCAGTAAGCGGCACATGAGCCATCATCTCATGATAGATAAATTCATCCCCTGTAGTGAGCTGCACAATATGGTCAAGCATCATCACACGTCCAAAAACTTTATTATCAAAAATGACCAAATGCTGGTGCTCCGTTTCCTTTTCAAAAAGAATTTTATCGGCTTTTAAACGGGTTCTCCATTCAGAGTGGAGCGTCTCTTCAATCCAACGTTCTTCCATTTAAAGAACATCCTTCCCGCGCAATATTTCATTACAGCGGAGATCTTGCGGCTCAAAGGCTGCTTTAATAATATCTATTGTTTTATGAGGGTCAGCATCGCCGCACATAAACACATCCAAAGCGGCATAACCATTTTCCGGCCAGGTATGAATAGAAATGTGGCTCTCCGCCAATACAGCTACACCTGAAATGCCACCGTTTGGAGTAAAGTGATGCAGATGGATATGCAACAAAGTCGCACCAGACGCGTCAATCGCATCTCGTAAACAAAGCTCTATCTTTTCTAAAGAAGAAAGGTTTTTCGCACCAATACAATCAATTATTAAATGAACACCGGCAAACTTAACGCCATCACGCTCTTTAAAATAATCTTTCGGGCTCTCAGTCAGCACAGTCACGGCATCTTCCTCAGATAGGGCATCTGTTTGGGATATAGGATTTTTTATGAAATGGTTTTCACTCACCATCCAAGTCTCCATTCATACAAACAATTCTAAAAAGTTGATTTGCCTTAAAATTTACAATGGTGCAAGTAAAAAAATCACATCAATTCTTTCGGCAAATCCTGCTCAATGACATCCAATGAGTGAGCTAATAGTGGCCAGCCATAGGGCCCCTGCCTTTCAGCCTCAACAATATCTTTCACCGCTTCAGAAAGAACCTTGGAACGACGTAACTTCACACTCGCAGGATTCACCTTTAAAAGTGCTGTATTTAGCTTTTTTTGCAGTCTTTTTACCCGTTTTTCCATATCTTCTCCCACTTCTAACCAGTGTAAGAGTGGCAAAGAGTTCTCAAGTTCAGAAAGAGCATTCTTCAAAGTTCTATGAAATAACTCATCATTTGGATGTGCTTTTTGAGCAAAACCTTTAATTAATTTATCAAAGGATGATTTAGAAGAGCGTTGCTGTTTTTTCAATGGGTCTGCAAAACTGGCTGGAAAATCCGAAAGTTTCGGCCATGTTTCTGGAGAAAGTGATTGTATAATCTCCAGATCATTTTGAGTTACATCGAATGCATCAAAAAGTGAGCCAACACCAACAGCCAAATCTCGCTGATATTTCAAAGCAAGATCAAGTTTTGTAGCAATCTCTTCAAGAAGCACATTCGTCTCAAGGCCGTCAATAAATTCTAGGCCTTGATCAAGAAGATCATCTGATAGCTCTTGTTCTTTAATCAACCGTTCAATCAAATGACCAATAGAATTTCTTAACTCCTCAGCATTCTTAGCAGTAGAAAAACTTGCGTCACCATCAAACAAAGGTAGGTCAAGTACCAATGGCTCCACAAGAGGTTGGAAAATCTTCGAGGCCTGCTCACACCATAAAGACCATTGGTCAGATGCCCGCTCAACAGCCGCCAAACAGACACTCAGTTCACCCAAACTAAGCGCTTTGCCATCAGCACCAAATTGAAGAGCATGCGCAAAGTCTGCTAAATCCTTAGCTTTCGCTTCATCCCCCATCGCTCGAAAAATCGGGATAACTTTTTTCTCAATCAAATCGACATTAATCTGGTGACTATCATTTAAAGCCGTCTCAACATGGCTAAGCACCTGGTCATCAAACGGATTGAGAGCAATGTCAGGTTCTAATTTCAAGTCATAGAGTTGCTCAACCATGTCCGGACGCTTCAAAACCAAATGCCACAAAATAGCCTGGCTCTCACCTTTTAATCGCATCGCCCAATCAATAACCGGATCAGAATAAAGCTTGCTCATCAAATATTCTAAAACCGGCATTTGGAAACTATGTGGGTCAATAGGTTTGGTTTGAAATTTCTGCCTAAAACTTTGATTGAAAACCAAAGCATGAGCTAGTTGTGGTGCTTTATTGAACATCTCAAACCGCAGCATATCAACTAGCTTACCCCGCCTCATTCCTTTAGGTGCAGAAGATAAATCAACCATCCAATGCGCCATATCAGCTGAATGAGCCACGCGCAAAATATGGTCACGGTAAACCATTAACTCAGGACCAAAGGGACCTTCACTAGCCAAGTTATGTAAAGCATCAGAATCAATAATATCCTGAAGTGAACTGTCACGCTCCAACAAACCTTTGGCAGAACGGTATCTTTCTTTTTTTAAACTACGCGATGATTGAACAGTCTTAAGCCCCTGATCAATATGCCCATCTAAGCGCGCTGAGACCCCAAGATTATCCGGCATTTTTAAAATATCATCTGTTAAAAGCACAAATCCATCGGCACCCATAAATATAAACAAAAGTGCCTGTTCAGATTGAAGCTGATATTTAAGCTCTCCTTCAATATGCAAATCAATATCAAGAGAGGCCTCTTCAGATGAAAACACAACACCGATAACATCACCAATAATCGCATCTTCAACTTCAAAACGAAAAAAATGTTGGCCTCCATGTTGAAACAAATGTGAACGTTCTGAAAAAGGCTGCATGACAAATGGTTGATCATTTAGATCTGGTCCTTTTAGAAAATCAATCTCGCGAAAACCGTCCTTTTCAGACATATCACCACTCGACCAATTTTCTAATTGTCGCCGCCAATGAATTTGAAAACTATTTGTTAAAAGAAATTCGACCTGTTCTCTAGACGGTCCAGCATTTAAAATCAGTTCAGGTACATCTCGTGTTTCAAAGCCACCATGCCTGCTTAAAATCGCAGCCCCTTCCATAGGGTTAGTTAAGTCTTCAGCCTCACTATAAATAGTTCCTACATCAACTCGTTCAGCCTCGTGTTCAATTTCAAGGGAATGACACTGAATAGATAAACCAAAATGAAAATGATGCATGGGACGCAAATGCAATGAAGGACCAACAAACACTTCACCATCTATGATTTTTGACGGCGTAGCAGTTACAAAAAAAGAAGTGAAATTTTCATCATCCAAGCCGCGCATGTCTTGCAAAAAATTTGAGAGTAAATCACCATATTCAACCCCGCCCTGAATTGAATAATCAATTGTGTTAAACCCAATTTCAGTAAGGTTTTCCCCTTGCCATTCCCGAGAGCGTTCACCAAACCCGAGTAAACTCAAGTCAACAACATCAGAAACTTGAGCCCCAGAAGCTTGAGACAATGAAAGATCACCCGTTGAAGCAGATTGTTTCTGTGTGAAATCTTGAGTTTCAAACTCATGATCTAAAGTCCACATCGCAAGTTCAATCGGCTCTGTCGAAGGGCCAAATCCAATCACACTAACGTTATAAGTTTCATCTCGTCCAATTGAAAAACCTATCGGAGCTCCCTCTAAATACCCATCATAAGGTATGAATTGATCCGTTCCGTCAGCTCCTTTTAGAATTATAGCCGCGGTCACATAATCGCCTGGCGCTTCCCCAGATACATAAATAACTGCCAAATTCTGTTCAGACAGCCAAATTAGATCTAAATGGTCAAAACCGCTCATCAGATGAAAAAAGCCCTTAAGTCAATGAAAAAACTAGCTAAAGTTAAAAACGAAACAAAACTATCTGCACCCATTATGTTTGCCCCCTATCTTTGTCAAGGAAATGTGTCACAAGCAAGCTTGTTAAGAACTTCTCCAAAAGAACAATCACATCTTTAGAGACGGTATGAAAAATGATAGATTGAGCATTCAATTTGAGGCAAATACATCTACATGAAACGTACATCTTTGAATGAAGGCGGTCAAAGCAACAACTGTGTTGCAATAATCGGTGGGCGAAAGAGCGGCAAAACAACTCTGTGTGCTAGCGTACACCAAAGCCTAATCGTAAGAGCCCATGGCTATTCACCAAATATGATCGCTCGTTTTCCAGATGCCGAAGGGTTAAACCAGCTTGAAAAGCTTTTCGCCGAAAAGTTCAATGCACCCAAACATACATTCCAGGCAGACAACTCTGGTCCCATAAGACAAATAAGAATAGGCATCGACTTCGGAACAAGTAAATGGTCACTGTTTAAAAAGCCCGAACATGAGTTGCAAGGCTTTTACCAAATCGCCATAGATGATTTAAGAGACGATTTTGATTTAATGGGAGAATTCGCCTCTCAAAAGCAAATCAAAGAATTATCAGACAGTAACCCACTCGTGCAATTTGAACAAAGCTTATCAAACGCAAGCTCCCTAATAATCTGCCAACCTGCACACCAAAAATTAGCTCCTTCAGAGAGCACAGGTTTCATCCGTCTTATGTCTGATATCGCAACCGGCAGGTTTGGCACTTTTCAAAACATAATTATAGCATTTACAAAATACGAACGCATTTTTACTAAACATGGTGCAAATGCATTTAAAAATGCAGTGAAACCAGCTAGCATTTTAGAGACAATCGCTACAACTATCCATCAAGATAATAGTTTTGAAACGGGCCTCAGAGCGTTAATGTCAAATGAAGACAACGCACCAAACCTATACGCTGTTCCTGTCTCTGCATTTGGGTTTTTAAGGCAAAATGGCGCTCCAAATCTAAATAAAATGACAGAGACGCCAATCTCTACCCTCGCGCCCCTCGTTGAAGAAACACGAGCAGAGAACCCATTAAGTGACGCAGTTAAAAAAATGCAAATCGCTGGGTTCACAATCCCCGTAACAGATCAACAAGCTAAAAATATTAGTCCAGTCCCGCATCCAAGCACTCATTGGCTTCCCTTCTTAACAGCAGACCCCGTCCTCGCTGCAGTAAGCGGTCAGCCAAGCCAATTCATGATCCCTGTTTCTCATTTCATCTCTGCACTGGATCACGGACTAAAAATAGAAACGATCGGAAAGAAACAATTCCAACAAAGCGCATAAAGCAATCTGGTATGTTACTAAAATCTTATTATTCAGATTTCAAATTGTAAAAATCAGCTATTTTTCATTATTAGAAAATCAGCTAAGGTCCTTTGGTTATAATTTTAACTTGAGGTGCATACAACTGCCTCCTCAAGAAACCAAAAGATAAATTCCAAAGATCTATGCTCAAACAATTTTCAGACATTCAATCACCCTTCGCAGCACTACGTGCCCAATTAAATGACATCACTCCAGATCAAACATATAGAGATACACCCATTGATCTGACAATTGGAGCCCCCCGTCATCCAGCCCCAAACTGGGTTCAGGAAAAATTAGACGAAGCCATTGATACAGTTGGAAATTATCCACCCATTCAAGGGTCCGTGGATTTGCAAGAAGCATTGCAAAACTGGGCTAAGAAAAGATACCCCACTTTAAAAAACAACCTATCAGCCGAAAATATCCTGCCTCTCAATGGCAGCCGAGAAGGTTTGTTTTATGCTATTTTTATGGCCAAGTCGAAACGGCCAGACATAAAAAACCCTGTGGTTTTAATCCCAAATCCATATTATCAAGTTTATGGGGCAGCAGCCATTGCAGCTGGCGCTAGACCTTATTTTCTTGATGCGCTACCTGAAAATAACTTTTTGCCAAACATAGACGACGTTCCGGAAGAAATATTATCCCAAACGATCGCATTTTATCATTGCTCACCTTCAAATCCTGAAGGCGCCATTGCAACGGCTAAAACCTTAGAAAAAGCAATCCTCACAGCCAGAACATATAATTTCATGTTCTTTTCAGATGAATGCTATTCAGAAATCTATTGCGATGAAAAACCTCTTTCCGCACTAGAGACAGGTATGGAAGTTAGCAGCTCATTAGCCAATAAAACATCAAACTCAGATGACCCATTTGCCAATATTGCTGTTTTTAATTCACTATCAAAACGCTCAAATGTCCCTGGCATCCGTTCTGGCCTCATTATGGGCGAGAAAAACTTCATGCAGTCATTTGCTAGTTTTAGAAATGTCGCTGGCCCACAAATTCCAGGCCCCATTCAGCATCTCTCAACACATCTCTGGCAAGATGAAGCCCATGTAGCTGTCAACAGAAAACTATACGCCCAAAAGCTTGAAAGTGCTGAAAAAATCCTTAAAACGCGATTTTTCACAAAAAAACCACAAGCTGGCTTTTTTCTATGGCTAAATTTGGCTGAATTTGGTGGTGGAATCGAAGCCGCATCAACACTTTGGAAAGATGTTGGGCTTAAACTACTACCTGGTGCGTACTTAGCTCAAACCAACGAAAACGGGTTTAATCCAGGGGCTAATTATGCGCGAATGGCCCTCGTCAGCTCCCTAGAAGAAACTGAAGAGGCCTTTGAGAGACTGTTACGCGTATTTGGATGAGGTAGATTATGGCTGTTGCGGCCACAAGGGGTTCACGAAAAAAACATTTGTTGCCAAACTCTTTAGAGCATGGCCTCAAACTTGGTGCTCTAAAAACTTTGGGAGCCACGCTAGTTTTAGCGGCTCTTTTGTCATGGGCAAGCCTATTAAGTTGGTCTGTTGATGACCCAAGCTTAAATCACGCAACAAATGGCTCAACGACCAATTTCCTCGGTAAGGGCGGCGCTGTTTTCTCAGATATTTTAATTCAAGGCTTTGGCATTGCAGCAATATTTCTAATTCTCCCCTTAGCAATTGAAGGAATGCGTCTGTTACTCTCTAAACCAAGTTACAAAATAAGACTTCGTGCCTTAAGCACACCCTTCAGCGCAGCACTATTTTCAACCACACTCAGCCTGCTACCCAAAATCACCTCTTGGCCTCTTAGCCAAGGCTATGGCGGCATTATTGGAGATACGATTTCAGGCTCAACAAACATTCATGCGATAGCACAAAGCTCGAACCTGTCTCTCACACTAACGTTTTGCATTCTATTCATTCTAACACTGATCGCCTTCTCCTTCACAACAAATCTAACTTGGAAAGAAGCGCGCGTCCTCTTTCATATTGAAGATAAAGAAGCTTTTAAAGCCAGCCTTAGAGCTCCGTTTAATCGCCTTGGTTACTGGTTCAGATTTCGCCAGGCCAGTCAGGTTGAACCAAGTTATAATCAACGCCAATGGTGGCGCAATGCAAATCTTGATGAAACAGAAGGTGCCCCACTTTCATTGCATCCAGAACATCAAGGCCAACCAAGAATCTACCCGCAAAATACAGCACAACAACTTAAGGGGCAGCAACAAGGTGATAATCACACCCCCCTCTCAATGCGTCCTCATACACCTGCTGATTTTAGAAATGAAGGCATAAGCTCTAATAAAGGTATCAGTTCTCCTGAATTACCTCCTGTAGACCTACCACCTATGTCCGCGAAAGCCGAACCATACAGAGCTCAACACCTTGAAACGAAAACGGCTAAAAAATCTAGTCAACGAACGAACAAACACGGAATGGGCAAACAAAGTGAAGACTTTGTCCTTCCCCCCGTTACTTTGCTAAATGAAGCAAGCGCTCAACCAGCAGCTCAACTCTCCCATGAAGAATTGCGCGAAATGGCTGTCACACTTGAGGGTGTCTTACTGGATTTTGGTATCAAAGGATCAATCCTAAATGTCCGTCCTGGCCCTGTCGTCACACTTTTTGAATTTGAACCAGCAAGAGGAATTAAAACATCGCGCATTGTTGGATTAGCAGATGACATTGCCCGCTCAATGAGCGCCCTATCAGCTCGTATCGCTGTCATCCCCGGCAGAAGTGCACTTGGCATTGAGCTCCCAAATGCAACTTCAGAAACAGTCTTCCTAAGAGATTTGGTTGAACAACCCGAATTTTATCACACCGAATTGCCATTGCCTCTCATTTTAGGCAAGTCAATTGGCGGTGAACCAGTGATTACAGATCTTTCAACAATGCCACACTTGCTCATCGCAGGAACAACTGGTTCCGGCAAATCTGTTGGCATTAACACCATGCTGCTCTCTCTTCTATATCGCTTGACACCTGAAGAATGCCGCATGATCATGATTGATCCGAAAATGCTTGAACTGAGCATTTACGATGGCATCCCTCACCTCTTAACACCTGTAGTTACAGACCCCTCCAAAGCTGTCTCAGCCTTAAAGTGGGCGGTTAGAGAAATGGAAGATCGTTACCGTCAAATGTCCAAATTAGGTGTGAGAAACATCGAGGGTTTCAATGAGCGTGTCAAAGAAGCAATTAATAAAAACGAACCGATCATCAGAAAAGTTCAAACCGGCTTTGACCAACAGACCGGACGTGCAATTTTTGAAGAAGAACAATTGGACTTCAAACCCATTCCAATGATTGTTGTCGTCATTGATGAAATGGCTGACCTTATGATGGTCGCTGGCAAGGAAATTGAAGCAACCGTACAACGCCTTGCTCAAATGGCAAGAGCTGCTGGTATCCACGTTGTGATGGCAACACAACGCCCATCAGTTGATGTGATTACCGGTACAATCAAAGCTAACTTCCCATCAAGAATTAGTTTTCAAGTCACATCTAAAATCGATAGTCGGACTATTCTAGGTAAAGAAGGCGCAGAACAACTCCTTGGCCGTGGCGACATGCTTTACATGCCAAATGGCAGCCGTATGGTTCGTGTTCATGGTGCATTTGTAAATGATGATGAAGTTGAAAATGTTGTAGCGCATCTCCGGTCCCAAGGCACTCCAGAATATTTGGACAACATCACAGTTGATGAAGAACAATTAGCCGGCGATGAAACTCAGCAAGGGGCAGGAAAAAAGAAAGATATTTTTCATGAAGCTGTTGAAATCGTCATAAGAGATCAAAAAGCGTCTATCAGTTACCTGCAACGCCGTTTATCAATCGGCTACAACCGCGCAGCAACTCTTGTTGAGCGTATGGAAGAAGAAGGCATCATTAGCCCTCCAGGAGCTGGCGGTAAACGAGAAATCTTGATTGATGAATATTAGAAGTCACAAAGAGTAATTAACTGCATCTAAAGCATGAAAAACAAAAGTGAAATATTATCGCCTCATAGTTGTCGTAATTCTTATTCAATAGTAAAGTCTGTTTGATTCTTTAAATCGCGCCCCTAACAAAGGAGCCGATCTTTAAGGCTTTGTATTTTTAGATGCGATATAAGCTCCGCAGCTAAACTGCAAATACAACCCTGTTGCTTGTAAAAATACCGCGACGGTAGCTTGTAGGCAACTGAAGGAGCACTAAAATGACGGGTTTCTAGTGGGAAACCTGAAGGCCCACTAAAAGAGCCAACTTGAAGGTGCAACAAAAGAGAGACATGTAAAAATGATCAATAAAAGCCTGACAATCGCAACGATAGTAATGGGCTCTATCTATTTCTCACCATCAATTATTGCAGCTGAAACAGATACAAAAAACCTTAACCCAAAAACAAAAGCTGAGGCCGATAGTTCAGGCTGGTCGGCTTCAATAGCTGATGGCCTAACGTCAGCTACCATGACAGAACAGCAAAAAACTGTCGTTATACAAATCAATGACTATCTAAACAGACTTACGAACCTCAACGGTCGGTTTTTACAAGTCAATCCAGATGACGGTAAACAAAAAGGTAAATTTTACATCAAACGGCCGGGGCGGATCCGTTTTGACTATTCGCCGCCAAGTCTTCAAGTTATTATTTCAGACGGCGACTATCTATCGATCGAAGATAGAGACATAAACACTGTTGACCGTTACCCATTAGAAAACACACCATTTCGCATATTATTGGCAAAAGATGTCAATATTCTACGAGACGCAATCATCAAAACAGTCACAGAAACGGACGAAGAAACCTCAATAACTATGATCGATCGCAAAGGAAAAGCCATCGGACAAATTGAGTTAAAGTTCGATAAAGTGCCTGAATTTGAGCTCAGAGAGTGGAAAGTAACAGACCAATCGGGTCAAATAACGCGAGTTATACTCTCTCATCTCGATTATGAAAAAAAAATCGATGGAAAACTTTTCAAGCTTGATGTTGGCCAAAGTAACATTTTCAACCCATTTTAATAATGATTTTTCAGGCAGTTAATCAACTTTATGCCTATAAATTAAGCTGTATACACACGCAAAAACACAACCTTTGCGCGTAAAATCACTTATGTGATGCAAAAAAACCATTGAAATGAAAAAAATTTAGATTATTCTATTATTATATAGGGTGTGTCATTCCTATCGGTAATGCCCCCCGTCTAACCGAGACATCACCCTAAAGCGTCGAATTCCCTCTCGGCGCGAGCGACTTGAAAAACGCTCTACAAGCTAAGGCCCACTAAAAACCAGGGCACTCATATGAGATGGTTTAAACCAACCATATGTCAAACTTGTAAAGCCTAGTTAAGTAAAGCGCGGTTTAATGCGCCCAGCCGTCCACATCCCGGTTGGGCGTTTTTTTGTGCTTTTTCAAATAACCTATTATTTAGTTGAACGTTTCGCTTTTAGATGAATTCAATAAAACTCTTTGCTATACGAAGAAGGAGTTCAGCCCTTTTCGGGTTGAAGGACATGGCATAGCGCCAGCGAAGCCCGGTGCGTTACGCCGCCCCTCGGAAGGCTGCCGCTTCAGTAGCGCGGTTGTTAGTGGGCAACCTGAAGCGCCACCAAAAAAGCAATAGCCGTGAGAGAGAGAAAGAGAAAACAATATGAAATTAAAACTCGCCACCTGGAACATTAATTCCGTTCGTCTAAGAATAGATAGCTTAGCTAAATTCGCAGCTGATCAATCCCCTGATGTTATTGCATTGCAAGAAATCAAATGTTCAAACGAACATTTTCCCCTAAAAGCCATAAATGATATCGGATATGAACACGTCACCTACCATGGTCAGAAATCATATCATGGTGTCGCTATTCTTTCTAAAATTCCTTTAGAAACTGTAGGGCAACATGACTTTAATTCATCAAACGACACACGCCATCTTGCAGTAAAATTAAAAACAGGCAGTCGCAGCAAACACCCACTGATTTTACATAACTTCTATATCCCCGCTGGTGGAGATATTCCTGATAGAGAGAAAAATATCAAATTTGGCCAAAAGCTGGATTACCTCACGAACCTAACAAATTGGTTTGAAGATGGTTCAAACAATCATTCAGACAACATGATTATGGTCGGTGATTTTAACATAGCTCCGTTAGAAACTGACGTTTGGTCCCATAAACAATTGCTGAAAGTCGTCTCACATACACCCATTGAAGTTGAACATCTGAACAAATTACAAGCCACAAAAAACTGGCATGACATAATGCGAACAATGATACCAGAGCCAGAACCATTATACACATGGTGGAGCTACAGAGCCAAAGATTGGAAAGCCTCCAACAGAGGACGTAGACTAGACCACATCTGGACCACACCCAAACTTGCCAAAAAAGCAAAATCGATGGAAGTCATCACAGAAATGCGCTCATGGGAAAAAGCCTCAGACCACGCCCCCGTCATCGCCAACTTTGAGCTTTAAAGCGCGTTGCTTTTTATTGGATTCACTAAACGGTTTCTTTTGTCTCACGGGCTATTCCGCCGCGAAAAGCGGCGGGCCCTCCGACGGGGCGGCGCTTTCGCCGGGCAGCTCTTGCTGCCATGTTCGCGCTCTGAAGTAGAGTACTCCCTTCTTCGGGAAGACAGTTCTGAAGTGGTTTTTATGAATTCATTAAAACGCAACGTGCTCCTGTTGTTTTCTTTCTCAATAGAGGGCCCTTCATTTCAAAAAATTTAAGTAGATACAATCTGAGGCAAACAACACCCCAAAACCCTAAGCGATCAAATAAAAAACCTAACGACACGAAGAAGGGAGTGCTCTACTTCAGAGCACGCACATGACGCCATAGGCGTCCGGCGCGAGCGCCGCACCTCGTAGGGCCTGTCGCACTAGCGACAGAATAGCCCGTGAGAGAAAACAGAGAAAACAAAAAAACACCTTCAATTTTTTCAATTGAAGGTGTTTTCTTTTGGTACCGCTCTTATGAACTTTATTTTCTAAAAATAAAATTCCAAAATATTTAGTGAGTTGCCATCATATATGTTTCAAATGAAGCATTTTCAGCAACTTCTAACGTTTCATCAATCTGTTTAATCCGCTCAACCATGACAGATAAACGAGACTTGATAGTCTGAATAAAATTATCAGCAATTGCAGGATCATCACCCATAATTGCATAAAGCATCTCGCGAGAGATTTTAAGAGCTTTAACCTCAGATTTCGCACGAACTGTTGATGCATGCACATGATCAACAAGCATCGCCATTTCACCAACTAAAATCCCATGACCAAAATGCTCACGAGACCGGCCTATTTCAGGCTGAGCCAAACGTTCAACCAACCCAACAACTATAAAATAAGCTGCATCACCAGATTGACCATCTTCAATCATTACTTGACCAGGGCGGAAAACAACACGATCAGCTCCATTTATAATCATCATAAGCTGTTCATCAGACAGTGTAGAGAACACATCCAACTGTTTCAACGGCCCTACCAATTCGGCAAGCTTCATAAAATTGACCTCTTATTTAAATCATCCATTAGCAAACGCTTGTGCACAATGCTGCCTACAATGAAAAATTCAAAAGCAAACAACACCGAACTCAAATCAAAAGTACTCAACTAAAAAACACCTATGATCTGGTTGCTCATTAAACAACAAACCAAAAAGGTACTTTTTTACGCATTTTACTAAATGGATACCCCAAAATATGAGAAAGAATACACTCTCATACCGAAGTGAAACATCACCTCTTGTTTTGGTTGAACAACAAATTTGCCCTCATGTTGTTCACCAAGACAAGACCGACTGTAAGAGGTTAAAATAAAAAAATCCAGAGACCAAAATCAGAAGACTGTGGAAGACCAGGGGAGAAACTTATGGGACGAGCTTATATCCCCCTGCCTCAGTCAATAAAAGTTCAGACTGTGACGGATCTATCTCAATTTTTTGGCGAAGACGATAAATATGCGTTTCCAGAGTATGAGTGGTAACTTTTGCATTATACCCCCACACTTCATGTAATAAGACATCTCGTGTAACGACTTTTTCACCGGCACGATAAAGAAACTTTAAAATGGAAGTTTCTTTTTCAGTCAGACGAATTTTCTTTTCTTCACTATCTATGAGCAATTTTGACGCAGGCTTAAAACTATATGGCCCAATAGAGAAAATTGCATCCTCGCTTTGTTCATGTTGCCGCAATTGAGAACGTACACGGGCTAAGAGCACTCCAAACCGAAATGGTTTAGTGACATAGTCATTTGCCCCAGCGTCTAACCCAAGTATAGTATCTGCATCAGAATCTTGCCCTGTAAGCATAATGATAGGGCTTTTAAAACCTGCACGACGCAACTTCTTGCACATCTCTCGGCCATCAAGCTCAGGCATATCAACATCAAGCAAAAGCAGGTCGATTTGCTCTTCTTCAGCTATTTTAAGGCCTATTGAAGGTCGGTCCGCGGATAGAACTTCAAATTCATCATGTAACATTAATTGATCCACAAGGCTTTCCCGTAAATCATCATCATCATCAACAATTAAAATCTTTCTTGTAGAGCTCATTATTATATCCCGTTGAAAATATTCGTAATCTTTTAGCACAACTGCTATAAATACTCATAAATCAATACTTAGCTAATTTGGGTTGAATTTATGTCAATTTTTGGTGATCAGGTGCATTTTTCACTTTACAGCCTAAATCGCAATCACGCAAAAGCAAGACTTAAACTCAACGGATCAGCGCTTTCTTTTCCATGCGCTATAGGCAAAAATGGGCAAACCATATTGAAAAGAGAGGGTGATAAAAAAACCCCAATTGGTACCTGGAAGCCAATAAAACTCTATTATAGAGCTGACCGCATTAAAAGACCTCTAACATCTTTACCAATTGCAGTTATCAAATCAGATGATGGGTGGTGTGATGAGCCTTTTGATCCTAATTACAACAGACATGTCAAACTACCCCATAAGGCTTCTTCTGAAACCCTGTGGCGGAATGACCATATATATGATCTAATTATTGTTTTAAACCACAATCAAACCCCCAGAAAACAAGGGTTAGGCAGTGCTATTTTTATGCATATGGCAAGACCAGGCTACACACCCACAGAAGGCTGCATAGCTCTTTCACAAAAACACTTAGAATGCGTTTTAAAATCTATGTCAGTAGCTACAAAAATAACAATTTAAATTGTTATTTTTCGAGAATACTAAGCTCTGTTTGAAACGCTGTCGCACTTCCCACACCACCAAGGTTAGGTGAAATTTTCACAACATGCTCATATACAGATTGCAAGTCTTCAGGACTTGCATTCCCAGCTACTGAGACAACAAACTTAATATCTTTAAAGTGAGAACTCTCAACCCCAGAAATATCAAACAACCCGCGCATATCCGTAGTACCACTCATATGAATTTTGATCGAATTCAATGAGATAGAGCGAAGAGCACAAACAGCAGAAAAATTCGCAATAAAACAACCAGAAAGAGCCGCGAGTAAATGTTCTTGTGGACTAGCAAATGAATTGCCACCACAAAGTTCGTGAGGTTGATCCATTTCAATAGAAAAACTTCTCGAAATATCATCCCCTCCAATTTGAGAGTTTGAAATTTCAGAAACGCTTCCCGTTTGACCAGTCCATTCGCTATCAACCCGCCAATGGCCTTCAGCCAATTCAGGAGCCAATTTAACTTCATCACGGATCATATTCGCAAATTGCAAACAAATGCCGTTTACAACTTGTTCATCATTCAAAGAAGGTGAAATATCCATCTAAAATGCCTTATGATTTATGCCTAAAAACATATTTGTAAATTATGTGATAAAGAATAGCAGACGGATAATTAACAAATCATCAATTATTACGTGTAGAAGGAATACCCTACACTTAAGTACAAAAGAAAAAAGAGCCCAGTTAACAACTGAGCCCTTAAAAAACGAATAAAAACAATAAGATAAACTATCTAACCCGGCGTGGATTCATATATAAATCACTCTCAAGAGATTCAAGTTTAACGTCTTTCAATTTCCCAGAAGCCATATCTTTCACCAAATCCTGGACATGATGTTGCGCTTCATCATTAAATCGAAGCATTGTACAGAACAACTGCAAAACATACTTCATCTCAGCATCACAATGCTCAGCCTTGACCCAACATTTCCATTTCCCACCGAGATTAAGAATGCGACCATTTAACTTGCCAACTTTTTCCCCACGTCCATCATAGAGTACATAATCATCGCCAATATTAATCCAGCAACGACGCAAGTAATAAAACTTCGGCACACCCTCACGAAGGATAAAAAAAGAATAACGCTCAGGCTGAAAAAACCATTTATAAGAAGACCGCTCCATCTGCACAAGCTGCTCATGCTTGGAAATATTCATGCTATAAGCCGTAACAGGAAAGCCCTTTGCACCGTGGGTTAATTGCATCGAGCGCCCTAATAACAAATCCATAGTGCCGCGCCAATTCACCTCATCAGTGAAAAGCTTAATCACCATACGGCGCTTCATACCTGTTTCTTTTTTCCAAGCCCCTTTTCGGTAAGCAACCAAACCAACACGCTTACCATCTTCTTTCACCTCACCAAGAATATCCATGTCCTTGGTAAATTGACGTGATTTTGCCCGGTAACGGTCCTGCTGATAAATACCAATTTCCGTCATATTCAAATCCGTCAGCCACAAACTAACATCAAATTTAACACGTTTTTCTACTGGTGCGGTGTTTGCGTCAGATGCAACTTTGGTCTTGCTGCTCATTACCTGTTCTCCAAATAAGCTTTAAAAGACTTTTTAAGAAAATAAGTCACAAAGCAGCTCCCTACTTTGCACGAATCAATTCAAAGACCAACATTATCATGTTCGCGGCATCATTAGAGCTAGGCCCTAATACTTATCCAAGTTTAAATTGAAGCACGTTTATAGAGAAAAATTCAAAAAGAAGAAGAAAAAGGTGTATGCAAGCCAAGCGATCATTTCGCTCTCTGACCAAAGATCGCTGTTCCCACCCGAACAAAATCAGCGCCAAACTGTATAGCAGTTTCAAAATCAGAACTCATACCCATAGAAACTTCAGACAGACCATTGTCATGCGCTAAATGTTTTAACAATACAAAATATGGAGACGGCTCTTCTTCTACTGGCGGAATACACATTAATCCAGAAATGGTTAGATCAAACTCTTCCCGGCATTGTTTTAAAAAAGCTTCCAAATCTGCTGGTGCAACGCCTGCCTTTTGCGGCTCTTCCCCCACATTAACCTGTACAAAAAGTTTCAGCTCTTTGGCCTGAGCTTTCATTTCTTTGGCAATAGCTGCTGCAATTTTCGGCCTGTCAATTGTTTCAATTACATCAAACAAGGCAACAGCCTCAGCAGCTTTATTCGATTGAAGTGGTCCAATTAAATGCAAAGCGATATCAGGAAACTGAGTTCTAAGATCTGGCCACTTCGAGGCCGCTTCCTGCACACGGTTTTCACCAAAAAAACGGTGTCCTGCTTCTAAAGCTAGCGAAATTTCTTCCACTGAACGTGTTTTGCTAACCGCAATTAGTTTACCCTGCCCTGCACAATTACCAGCTATCTTTAAAGTAGCTTTTATTTTGTTTTTTATTTCACTTAAATTTTCTTGGATCGCCATAAGCTATCAAAAGCCTTTTTCTAATTCAGTGCCAGATAAATTCAAATTCACATAGAGTATGAGAATCACTTGACACAATTACCATTTCACTCTTTTGTTGGCACGAATAATTTATTTTATAAATGCTACTCCGGTTTCTTAGGGCCGGTTTCTGGTGGGAAACCTGAAGGCACAACAAAAAAAGGATTTACCTCACATGCAATATGTCGCCATTTGTATCGACAAAGAGAATTCAGAAAACCTTCGCCTTGAAAATCGCGGCGATCATATCGCCCACTTAAAAAAGGTGAAAGACAACATGCTCCTTGCTGGCCCTTTCCTAACGGACGCTGGCAGAATGTGCGGCTCACTTCTTGTCTTTAATGGCATGAAGCTAGAAGAAATTGAAACCTGGCTAGAAGAAGACCCCTACGCAAAAGCAGGCCTCTTCGCATCTGTAGAAGTCAAACCCTTCAAACAAGTTATATAAAATTTACGCCAATACTATTGGCAAAAAATCAAAACCTCTTCACGATGAAGGAGTGACACCACTTCAGCATCAGGACATGACGCCTTTGGCGTCCGGTGCACAAGATCAGCCCGAACGGAGCGTAGCGAGTACGGATAAGCTGATCGCAAAAAAAAGCACCGCCCAACGGAGGGCCAGCAGCGAAGCTGCGGAATAGCCCGTGAGTATAATTAAGACACCCGTTTGGTTTCAAACGGCCGCAAAGATAAAAGTTCCGCCATATCTGCGCGGATCTTTTTTTCACTAAAAGCCGCTAAAGATTTACGATCACCAATTTCAGCCAATGTCACAGGTTCACCAATGCGTACATGAACATCAAGAGGCCCAGCTTTTAAAAGGGTCCAAACATGCCCCCCCATTTCCATATCGCCGTACCAGGCAACCAAAGGACGAGTACGTCGCCCCAAAGGAACACCCCCCAAAAATGTATAGGCAAGCGCGATTGTTTGCACATTGGTTTCTTGGTCTGCCAAACTCGCGGCTGCAAAAAGAGAACTTTTAAAATTCAACACCCTGTTTCCATCACTGCTCGTACCTTCAGGAAAAAGAACAATATGATCACCCTCAGCTATGCGAGAAGCAATCTCTTTAGCTGAATTTAAGCTCTCAGTTTTCTTCTCACGATCCACAAAAATCGTCCGTTGTAAATTCGCTAAAACTTTCACACCTGGCCAGGTTCCAACTTCTCGTTTCGCAACAAAAGAAAGCGGCGTCAGAGCTGTAAAAACAACAATGTCCATCCAGGAAATGTGGTTCGCAACTAACAATACAGGTTTGTCGTCAACGATATCACCGTCCACATGAATACGCAGTCCCATAATGCGAGAAATAAGTTTGTGATAATAATGAGGAAGTAAACGCGCCAATGGCATTTTTAATTTAACAAACAACCATTGAAAGGGAATAAGAATTAAAGTGATAAGAAAAAACCAAAAGAGAACCCAAACAGCACGCAAAGAAGACATTAACACACACCCAAAACTAAAGTTATTTGTCAAAATTTTTATATATTACTAATCTGGCTTAGCCAGTCTGACTTCGTCAGCAGTCAGTCTTTTTCGTCTAGAGGGACACCATACAGCTCTAAGCGATGATCGACCAGCTTAAATCCAAGCTCACGCGCCACACGCTCTTGTAGCTTTTCAATTTCTTCATTGCTAAACTCAATCACACGGCCCGTTTTCAAATCAATCAAATGATCATGATGCTCTTCAGCAACCGTTTCTAATCTGGCTTTCCCGTCACCAAAATCATGGCTCTCAACAATTCCAGCATCAACAAAAAGCCTAACAGTACGATAAACAGTAGAAAGAGAGATCCTATCATCAACTTCATGAGCCCGAGAATAAACATCTTCAACACTAGGGTGATCTGTCGCCTCAGATAAAATACGAGCAATAATCCGCCGTTGATCTGTCATGCGCATATTCTTTTCAGCACATAACAATTCAAGTGATGAAAGCTCTTGCCCGCTTTCACCAACATTTTTTGCTTCAGCCTCTTTCTTCTCGGTCATCAGCTACCTCAAATCCCCCAATACCCCTAAATAGAAGCTATAACGGCAATAGCTGCCACCTGTAAAGCTAGCAAGTCCAAAAACAACAATATTCTTATGATTTAAAATGTTCCAGTTGATAGATGGACGTTCACTGATAGGCGGCTAAATAAAAAATCCTACTCTTCATCAAGTAACAAGCGCATCATCAAAGCACTCGAAGCTTTTTCGCCTTTTTTACCCTGATAATAAGCACGGCGTTCACCTACCACTTCAAACCCCGCCTGATTATAAAGCTGAACAGCGCCTTTGTTCGTTTCATCTACTTCCAAATGCAGTTCTTTTATGCCTTTATCATAGAGTGTATCAATGGCCACATCGAGCATGCCTTCAGCCACTCCCTTGCGCCGATGGCGACGCCCAACAGCAATGGAAATAACCTCAGCCTCATCCGCTACACAGCGAACAAGCAGAAAAGCATTTGGGTTTTTATCACCGTTAGAAAAAGCCCCAAGAACTTTCATATTATTGTCTTGTAAAAATAAAGCGAAATCATGCGCCCCCCACCCACGGGTGAAGGATGTTTTATGCAAGTTGGCTAGGCAATTGATACTATCAATCCCTAAGTCTTTAACAGTATAACCATTTTCCAGAACTCTCATCAGAGCCTCCGTACCAATGTTTTTCCCAACTGAGGTTTCGCATCCGGTGCACGCAAATATAAAGGCCGCACTTCATCATTAATTTTAAAACAATCTTCATCAAGCTTGAACAAATCTTCAGCGCGAATATCTAACGCGGCAGAATGAACATCAAACCGTGGAGAGGGGTCTCCACTATTACTTGCCCGATTTAACTCACAAAATTTATCAGCACCAGGCCCAAAACTAACATGTACTTCATTTTTTTGAACAAAATCAGCCACATCAGAATATGAAAGCAAAACTGGTCCTGTAACTTCGCTTAAAGATGTAACTTCATTCAGAACATTTACACCGCTAGCCTCGTCTCCAAGTCCTTTAAAAACGTGAACATAAAACTCATCTCGTCCGGCTTCAAGAACATGACAAATATGAAAGGACTTCGACAAATCCAAATTGAAGTCTAAGTCTGGTCTATCAAACTCAAGTTCATCGTTGAGCTTAATAAATTTTTGCCCTGCAACAACAGAGCAAACAGCACCATATAAAGGAACATCACAAGCAAGAGCCAAACCCTTGGCAAAAGCAATTCCAACCCTGACACCTGTAAAAGATCCTGGCCCCATTGTGCAACTGATTCTGTTAAGAGAATGATAACTAATACCCGCCTCAACCATTAAGTCATCAATTTGCGCGATAATATGCTCAGCATGGCCACGGCGAATATTATCGAAACGAGCAAACGTTTTTTGCTGATCAGGCATGCCTACAGTCAGCGCTGCTGAACACCCAGCCCCCGCTGTATCAATCGCTAATTCACAAATCATAAGGTTGAAATTCTAATGAGAGTTAATGGATAAACTTAATAGGCATCTTCAGCTGGCCGTACAGCTTGAACTTCAGGCAAAAAGTGGCGCATCAAATTCTCAATGCCATGCTGCAAAGTCACAGTCGAGCTTGGGCAACCAGCACAAGCACCGCGCATTGTGAGATAAACAATCCCATCACGGAACCCTTTAAAGACAATATCACCACCATCTTGAGCCACTGCTGGGCGGACGCGAGTTTCTAAAAGTTCTTTAATTGTGTTAACTGTTTCTTGATCGGCAGGATCAAAAAATTCTTCTTCTGCTTGTGAATTGTCAGTGTCACCCTCTGAAATAACAGGATCACCAGACATATAGTGCTCCATAATCGCACCCAAAACAGCCGGTTTGAGACTTTGCCATTCCATAGAGCCCTTAGTCACTGAAATAAAGTCAGTTCCAAGAAATACTGCCTCAACTCCGTCAATACCAAACAAACGAAGTGCCAAAGGAGAGTTTTTAGCAACATCAGATGAGAGAAATTCCATATTCCCTTGATCAATCACAGCTTTACCTGGAATGAATTTTAATGTTTGCGGGTTTGGTGTTGCTTCCGTTTGAATAAACATAACCACTCTCTCTGTCGTAAGGCCTTTAAGCTAATTTCAAAACTTTAAAGGGCAAAATAATGATATTTGCTAGAGTATAGCATAATTACAATTAAGAATCTTTCTAAACTAGCTCGTTATAGCTCAAAACCCATCAATTGACCAGTGAATAAAACTCATGTGCGATAATTTATATTTATCAAATCTATCTTAAGCTAATGAAGTGATGTCATCCCAAGTCAAGTGCCCAGGAATAATGGAGATAGGTATAGGAAAAGTACCTGCTTTATTGCCAGTAAACAGGTTCGTAATCAGCGGACCAGGTCCAGATTGCTCCACAGAAGCCCCAAGTACAATAATGGCAATGTCTTCGTCAATTTCAATTAATTTAGAAATTTCCTCGGCCTTTTTACCTTCACGAACGATTTCTTCAACCTCAAGGTCTTCAAAACCAGCACCCTTTAATTTACGGCGAAACAGCCGAAAAACAGCTTTAGCTTTTTGCAAAGCTTCTTCACGTTGTATTTCCTTCACACCAAGCCAATGCTGATAGTCTCCAGGTTCTATCACATAAAGCATAGAGATCATGCCCCCCGTACGTCTCACACGGTTGGCGGCAAAGGCAAGGGCAGCTTCAACTTCCGGGGCATCTTCTTCGACAACCACGAGAAATTTCCGAACGTGCCCAGATTCAAAAACATTTCTGCAAGCATCTGACATGGAGCCTATCGTGCCAAATCATTTACAAATCACCAAGACTTTTTTTTTATTTCCAACCTAAATTGATACAAATTCGAAATTTACCAGTAGAACCATAAAAAAACCCACCCCAATCCACAAAACGCGAATTGGAGTGGGCCAGTCTTCCCTCGAAAAAGTTTTAATCACTTTTTTCTTTTTAGACTTATTTAAAAACGCGTAGCTCTAGTGCGAAAGCTCATCAATTTGGCCAACAGCAACAATGAGTTTCGACAACCCGATCTCACCGCCATTTATAATTTCATCAATGGCAGCTTTAACTCGTGTCACAGCTAAACCTTTATGATCCATCCAGGCATCAAACCCATTTGTTTCATGTCCAATCGCAACCATAAGACTACGGCGTGCTCCTTGAATACGGCTCACCACAGCGTTCAACGCCCAGCGGTCATAAACATCTGAAACAGGCACATGGTCAGTCGCGCGAATTAACGCTCCAAGTCTCAACTGATCATCAATGATATTATGAATTTGCGTGAGCCCAGATACATCAAGGTCAGAATTACGCGCCGCTTTCACAACATCCAAACCCTCATTTTTCCTCATTAAGTTGACAATTGAAAGCGCAACCTTCTCAGGTAAACCACCATCAACAAGCTCTTTCATATCAGATGATATTTGAGCCTTTTGTTCATCTGTCTGACTAAGCTGAACTTTCTTCATATAAGAATTCAGACCGCTCTGATAGGCCTTGATCTCTTTCGACAAGCCCTTAGAGAAATCGCCATTAGTAATGAACCAAGCCGTTTTCCTACGTGAGATAAATTGCAAACGAGAATAAATCTTAAGCTGCAATGCCCCATCAAGTTTATTATCAAGAGCATCAAGAGATGAGTAAATATCATCCAAGCCAAGCACTGCAGTGGCGACAGTAAAGGCAGCAGCAAGTTCACCGCGGCTGTGGCCAGTTTCTTCTTCTAACCTTACAGCCATAGTCGATCCACCACGATTGATGATGTTATTCGTCAATTGAGTAGCAACAATCTCCCGGCGCAAAGGATGGTTTCTTATCTCAGAAGCAAAATCTTTTTGCATGCCATCTGGGAAATAATCTTTTAAAGACGCTGCAAAGTAAGGATCATCAACAACATCGCTTTCAATCAAATCATTAAAGAGGTCAATTTTTGCAAATCCTAAAAGGGTTGAAAGTTCTGGTCGAGTTAACGCTTCACCAGCTTCCTTTCGCTCAGCAAGAACAGCATCTTCAGGCAAGTTCTCAATCTCTCTGTTCATCAAGCCTTTATTTTCCAGAACCCGCATCAGCCGTTGTTGAAAACCGATTTCAGTAATACCGCGCCGTTCTGCTAAACTTAAGGTCAATGTTTGTTGATAGTTATTCACCAAACAACGTTTAGCAACTTGCTCAGTCATGGACGATAAAATCTTGTTACGCTTATCAGTAGAAATTCGGTTCGACGAAACAGCCGCCCCCAGCGCAATCTTAATATTCACTTCAAGGTCAGAAGAGTTGACACCAGCTGAATTATCAATCGCATCCGTATTGACCCGGCCACCTAAAGCAGCAAACTCCATACGTCCTTCTTGCGTAATTCCAAGATTAGCCCCTTCACCAATCACTTTCACATTCAACTCCTGAGCTGAGACACGAAGCACATCATTGCCCCGATCACCAACTGCACTGTCAGATTGTGAAGAACCACGAACATAAGTCCCAATACCACCAAACCAAAGCAGATCAGCATTTGATTTCAAAATCGTTTTCATCAATTTCGTAGGTGTCATCTCATTATCAGATACACCAAGCATTTCTTTAATTTCAGAACTAAGCTTGATCGATTTAGCAGAGCGAGAAAAAATGCCGCCGCCCTTCGAGATTAATTTCTTATTATAGTCCTGCCAGCTAGACCGCCCCGCATCAAACAAACGCTTCCGCTCTTTCCAGGAGCTCTTGGGGTCAGGATTTGGATCAATGAAAATGTCGCGGTGATCAAAAGCTGCAAGGAGCTTCGTTGCTTTTGATAATAACATACCATTACCAAAAACATCACCAGACATGTCGCCAACACCAATCGCCGTAAAAGGCTGGCGCTGAATATTGATATTCATTTCTCTGAAATGGCGCTTAACAGCTTCCCAACCACCACGAGCAGTAATGCCCATAACTTTGTGATCATAACCTTGAGAGCCACCTGAGGCAAAAGCATCTCCTAGCCAAAAACCGCGAGAGCAAGAAATCTCATTCGCAATATCAGAAAACGTCGCCGTTCCCTTATCAGCTGCCACAACCAAATAAGGATCGTCATCATCATGTCGAACTGTATTCTCTGGGGCAACAATCTTCTTACCAACCATATTATCAGTAATAGAAAGCATGCCATTGATAAACCGCTTATAGGCAGCAATACCATGAGCCATAAACTCTTCCCGGCTTGGATTAGTCGGCATGTCTTTAGGAACAAAACCACCTTTAGACCCTGTCGGCACAATCACAGTGTTTTTCACCAACTGCGCTTTCACCAAGCCAAGTACTTCTGTGCGGAAATCCTGATGTCTGTCTGACCAACGAAGACCACCGCGGGCAATTTTACCAAACCGCAAATGCACGCCTTCAACCTTTGGAGAATATACAAAAATCTCACGATAAGGTTTTGGTTCAGGCACACCATCAATAGTCTGACTATCAAATTTAAAAACCAGTTCTTCAGGTGCCAAACCATTTTCATCGCGCTGAAAATAGTTGGTACGTAGCGCCACCATAATTAAATTTCTGAAATGGCGTAAAATCTGGTCTTCATCAAGACTAGGAATGTCACTTAAAACCTGATCTATTTTTTTATTTATTCGTTTAATTTTAGCAGAAGCGCCCTTTTGTTTTGATGGATCAAACCTAAGGTTAAACAACTCCACCATATCTTTTGTAACGGATTTATAATGAACCAAAGTTTGAACAAGATAATCCTGATCATAAGGCACATTAATCTGCCGCAAGTAACTTCCAAGCCCGCGCAATAATGCTGCTTCGCGCCAATGAATACCAAGCAGAGAGATCATTTGGTTATAACCATCGTTCGCCGCATCACCGCGCCAAACTGACATAAACCCTTTCACAAGTTTTTCTTCAAGCTTGGAAAGGTCAATAGCTTCACCATTGCGCACTTTGAGTTTCATCATATGCTGACAAACGGATGGTTGCCCCGCACCTTTCTCAGGCGTGATCACATAACTGCGCTCATCAATCACTGAAAAGCCCAAATTCTCAAAAATAGGCACACGTTTTGAAAGAGGAATCGATGAAGATAAATTATAAAGAGTTACTTCCACACAATCTTTTTCAGTACCTTCAGAGCGATAAAACGAAACAGCCGTTGGACGGTTCTCATCCATCTCTTCTATGATATGAATGTCACTCATCAAACGATCTGTTTTGTAAACTTCCTGATATCCAACAGGAAAAGCTTGTCCATATTGCTCTAAAAGCAATTCAGTTTCGGCAGTCTCATGTACCTTGGAAATTTCATCATGCATTCGGTCTTCCCAGCGCCGTGAGATTTCCTGAATATCTTTTTCTAATGCTTTTGAAACACGCTTTGGTGTTTTGCCTTCATCGCGCCCAATAATATAGTGAATGCGCACATAAGGCCCTTCAGCAAAATAAGGATAATAAGCACTCACCCGGCCTTTAAAACTCTTGGCCAGATAATCACCAACATATTTGCGAATATCGGTAGAAAATTGATCCTTTGGTAAAAACACCATCAATGAAACAAACCGATCAAACTCATCAACACGCTTTAAAACTTTTACACGCGGTGAATGGTCAAGTGTTTCAATTTCTGTGGCATAAATACTGAGCATTTCTTTAGAAATTTGAAATAACTCATCACGAGGAAAGGTTTCAACAATATTCGTCAAAGCCTTGCCACTATGGCTGTCACGCGGTGAGCCAGAGTGGTCCAACACATGATCTAATTTTTGGCGTAGCAATGGTATTGAAGCCACCTTGCTCGCATAAGCGGTTGAGGTAAACAAACCAACAATGCGAAGCTCACCGCTAATATTGCCTTTTTCATCAAAAAGTTTAACGCCGATATAATCCATATAAGTACGGCGATGAACGTCAGATTTGATATTTGCTTTCGTTATGATAATCGGAGAGGGTGAGAAAAAGAATTTGCGCACTTCAGGCGTCATCGTGCAAAGCGTTTTACCTTTCCGTAAAACTTCAACCTTGTCATCACGCAAAAGACCAAGGCCGGAATCTTCAACTGCAGTAAGTTGACTGGTCTTGCCCTTACCCTTGAGTTTATATTCCCGCATTCCAAGAAACGTAAAATTATTATCATTCGCCCAGCGTAAAAACTGAATAGATTCTGATAGTTGGGATACCGGAACTTTAGTTTGGTTTGTAGAAAGACCTGTCGCAACTGTCGTTAACTTCGTGCGCATCAAAAGCCAATCATTCACAACCAGTTGAACCCGTTTAACTAAGGTTTTCAAAGCTGTTTCCAGCTCTTCCATAGCTTTTTCACTTAAAGGATCAATATGTAAAGATACGAAACTTTCAGAGTAAATCTGACCTGTTTTTTTATTCAGGCCATCGAGTTTGGTATTATCTAAAACTTCTTTTAAATTCCCTTTTGCATCGCGCCGTACCGACAAATTCGGATGAAGAACAAGATGAATTTTCATGTTTCTCGATTGTAATTCACCAAGAACAGAATCAAGTAAAAAAGGAATGTCATCATTCGCAATATCGATGACAGTAAAGTCACCATATTCAAATTGATAATGGTCAGAGACCTCAGGGGAATAAACTTTTAGTTTACATTCACCAGGTTTGCGCTTTTGCATAAGCTCAAATGACTGAGCCACGAGCGTCGAAAACATCTCACCATGAAATTGATTAAAATCTGTCCATTTTATTGAACTCAGAAGTTTTTTTGTAAATTCATCCAAGGAAGGTATCATCCTTTGCGAAACAGAAATATACGAAGTGATAGATTGTATCGAAGAATAATGATCTTGTTTTGTTTGTAATGACATAGCCCAGTGCTCACTTAAAAAAAGTTCCAACACACCCGGCAAAAAATCATTATGTAAGCGATATACGCGAAAACAAACACCCACCCCAATTTTTAAAGGGTATGCAATTTCCCATGAAATATAAGCGCTCGCAAAAAGACCCCAGAGTGCAAGCGACTCAATTCCATTCAACCATAGCTAGAAAAAGATGAACAAATTCTTAGTGTTATCAAAAAGAAATAAGGTTTTGATTCAGAAAAGAGCAAAATTAAGATGAAATAACTTGAGATTTACTCAATCACGATTAGATGATTTACAAGTTCATCAAGCGGCTCACTTCCTGGTGGGAAATGTTCCGAGAGCCACTCACCAGAGTGATTAATGGCGGTAACAAAGCCTTTTTTTGGTTTTTTATTCTTAATATCAAGTGCCAATTGCCGCACCAATGCATCCCATTCAGAAGCTGGAATTTTTTCATAAATTCCCATATCCCCAATCACTTCTGCATGATGCTCAGCGATTGATACAAAAATCATAATGCCAGTTCGCCCTGAGGTTGTATGCATCTCTTGCGCTGCAAATTGCTCTAATGCATGGGCATGGGCCCACTTTTTCTTCAATGTCGTTGGAACGATCCAATATCTAAACGGCCGAAAAGACAAAAGAAGGGCTAGTGTGACAAAACAAATCAATTGTATGAAATAGATCTTTTCAGCAGACCAAATTAAAAATTGCCCCTCAGTATAACGAGGGAGGTAAATCAAAATCAGAGGAATAAGCAAAGCCACAAAGGCAGCCAGAAACAAAGGCAACAATCGATAACTGCCAGATTGTGCAGCAAGCACAGCCACAATCTCGCCACTCGTGCGTTTCTCTTGATCAATGATGGCTTCACTAATTTCTTTTGCATCATCTTTGTTCAACAAATACATCGATTTCTCCCAAAATCATAAACAGTCAGACGAGTAGCCCGCAAACTACCAACTACCCGAAGCGCCACCACCACCAAAACTACCGCCGCCACCAGAAAATCCGCCACTACGAGGACGGCGAAACCCGCCCGTACCACTCCATCCATCTGAAGCACCACCAAAATCAGCAGGAACGATCACAACGCCTCCAGGCATACGCCCGCCAACTTGTCGGTCCCGTGCAAGTGAGCTGATGAGATAAATGAAAGGAACAAGCCAAAACGCAAAAAAGATAAATGGTAGTAAGGGATCAATCTTAGCAACCGGCTTTCGTGCTCGAAGCGCAACTTCTTCACCATTACCAAGCAAGCTTGCCTTGATGTCTTCAACACCGGCAAAAATTCCTGCAACAAGGTTTCCCTTCTTAAAGTGAGGTAAAATACGGCGCTGAATGATTAGACCCGCTAAGCTGTCCGGTAAATTTCCCTCAAGACCGCGTCCAACTTCAATGCGCACTTGCCTCTCATTCGGCGCAATGATCAACAAAACCCCATTGTCTTTACCAGCCTGGCCAATCCCCCAATGACGCCCTAACTGATAGCCATAATCTTCAATGGGGTATCCACCCAAACTCTTGAGCGTAACAACCACAATCTGGTCTGTTGACTGCCCCTCAACTTCAGAGAGTTGTTTGGTAAGCCGTGCTTCATCTTCAGCCGAAATAATCTGTGCCTGGTCAACAACCCGGCCTGTTAATTTTGGAAAGTCAGGAGAAGCCGCAAAACCAATTTCAAACAACACAAACCAAATACATAGCGCTAACCCCAAAACGGGTAGAGCTGATCTATGAGTATTATGCTTGCAAATAATATTCAAAAATTTAAGCCTCTAAAAAGCGTGGTTGCTTCTTGCGGATGCTTTGTGGGCATCTGAAGCACAGAAAAAGCAACCTAAAGCGCAACTAAAAAAGCGCGATTACAGCGACGGTTGCTTGTAGGCAACCTGAAGGAGCACAAAAAAAGACAACCTAAAGCACAAAGAAAAAGGCTCCAAGTTAATAGGAGCCTTTTTGAAAATCATTTAAAATTAACTTCAGGAACTTTGGTTTTTTCAGCACTAACGGAAAAAGTCTCCATCAATTCAGAATCCGGATAGACAAGTGATTTCCACCACCGTCCAGGGATGGTTTTTAACTCTGTATTATATTGTTTTACAGCGTCAATATAATCTCGCCGTGCAATAGCAATTCTATTTTCCGTACCCTCAAGTTGAGTTTGCAATGTTAAAAAGTTCTGACTTGATTTCAAATCAGGATAACTCTCAGAAACAGCAATCAAACGCCCAAGCGCACCTGAAAGTTGGCTTTGAATTTTTTGAAATTGCTGAAAGACTTCCGGATTAGTCGTAATATCTTTGGGCAATTGCAAGCTCGTGGCTTTCGCTCGTGCTTCAACAACCTCTTTAAAGACTTTTTCCTCTTGAGCCGCAAACCCTTTAACCGTTTCAATCAAATTAGGGATTAATTCAGCCCGCCGTTGATATTGATTTAAAACATTACTCCAGGCAGCCTTAGCTTGCTCTTCTTTTGTTGGAATATTATTGATCCCACACCCGGAAAGACCAGCTACCCCTAAAAACAAGATCGTAAAATACAAAATCCTGATCAAACTGATCATTTTAGACATTAATGGCTCTCCCTTTCAGCTAAAAACGCCAATAACTGGTGTAATCAAAGCTTCGCTGCGATGCAAGTAGAGAATAAGATCCTACTCAATTTTTGGTACAAATAAGCAACATTGAGGCCGCGAATAAAATATTTATGCCGAATACAGCAAAAAAACAAAGAAGGACCAATGAGGCCGCTTGACTTGAGAGTAAAACAAGTCGAATATAAAGACACAAAATGTTGTTATAACAATATTTTAAAGATTGAAGCTCTTCAGTAGAATTAATCTGAAATAGAAACTTCTAAAATACTTAAACTTTAGTATCGCAGAAATTTTTCAGTTTAACTAGCCTGGAAATTTTTAATCTCGAATTTATCAAGTTCACTTTAACCATGGTTAAGGTCACTTGTTAAATTCAAATCGTAAAATTTATTTTACAACATCTAATGATGCAAGGGGGGGTGGCACCATCAGGGTCTCCCCTAATTTTTTGAGTAAAGCTTAAATAGCTTATTAATATGTGAGGGAGTGCGTATAATTATGTATATGCGTAGCGTTGCGCTAATAGTCGCAGCACTTGGGACAATCACACTAACTACAAATGCAAATGCAACATCGCGTTTGGATCGTGAGAGAACCCATAGAGCCGCACCAGCTTGTACTGTCCATCGGGTACAGCCAGTGCACTATCGTCAGGTTAAACGTAAAGTTCTAGTTTCTAGAGCAAGACGTGAAGTTCGGTACACACCAGCTGTTTACGGTTGGCAAGCTTCAAAACAGCTTGTTCGTCGTGGATGGACTGAAACAAGAGTTGTTCCAGCTAGACATCGTCTTAAAATGGAACGTGTTTTGGTAAGCAAAGCTTACGCAAAAACACATCACACACCAGCTCAGTATTCAACACGCACTCATCGTGTGCTTGTTAAGCGCGGCTGGACTGAAACTCGTTCAACACCAGCAACATATGGCTGGAGATCACAACGTGTTCTAGTAAAACGCGGTTGGACTGAAACTCGTAAATCACCAGCAACATATGGCTGGAGATCAGAGCGTGTTCTAGTGAAACGTGGTTGGACCGAAACTCGTTCAACACGAGCAAAATACGGCTGGAGAACAGAACGCGTCATGACAAGCCGTGGTGGTTATGATCGTGTTAGCACACCAGCTGTTTACGGATACAAAAAACAACGTGTCCTCGTAAAACGCGGTGGTGTTCACTACACAAAATCAGCACCTGTTTACAAAACAGTTTACAGAACCAAGCGTGTAGCTGTTCGTAGCAAGCCTTGTCATTGCGATGATCGTGGACATCGTCATCGTTCTCGCACAACATATAAAACCAAACGTGTTGCAACACGTGTATTGGTTCAAAGCGGCCGCCGTATCGCTCACCGCACACCAGCTGTATACGCATGGAAACAACAACGTGTTCAAGTGAAACGCGCATCTCACCGTCTAGTACGCCGCCCAGCGGTTTACAAAACAGTTAAGAGAAAAGTGATTGTTTCACGTGGTCGCACACATCGTGTATATCACCCTGCAGTATACGCAACAAAACGCGTTAAAGTGATGACATCTCGCGGTCGCACGCACCGTGTATATCACCCTGCAGTATACGCAACGAAACGCGTTAAAGTAATGACATCTCGTGGTCGCACACACCGTGTATATCACAGAGCTGTTTACAAAAACGTGACACGCAAAGTGATGGTACGCCGTGCTAGAACTTGGACTGAAAGAAGACCAGCTCGCTATCGCACTCGTCTTGTTCGTGTTCAGGTATCTGCAGCTCGTAGACACCATGTGAAACACGCAGCAGTTTACAGAACTGTAAAACGCCGCGTAGTGGTATCACCTTCGAAACGCCACGTTGTTGTTAAGCCAGCAGTATATAGCTGGAAAACAACTCGCGTAGCAGTTCGTGGTCACCGCGCACACCGTTCTTATCGTGGACGTCCTTGTCGTAATAGATAAGTCGTCACAGATAAGTAAAATAGACAACGGAACAAAAAGACTTGGGTAAACTCAAGGTGAAACATTAGATATTTTATGAATATCAAATCACCGACATTATGTTGCCCATATCTAATGTAACGAAAAAAAGGCACATGATAGAAATATCATGTGCCTTTTTTGTTTTTTTCTAACGTTTCAGTAAAACTCGCAATATCATAAAACTTGCATAGCAAATATTTAGCCTGCGGCGAGATAATAGATATACATTGTGCGTACCACATATAAAATGAACCCTGACATTCATATAATCAAAAAGCTGGCAAACACATGACCAAAATAGTTTTTCTCGATAAAGGTACCTTTCCAACAACTCTGGAAGCCAAAAAACCATCATTTCCTCATGAATGGCAAGAGTTTGAAGGAACTCCAAAAGATCAGATCATTCCAAGACTTCAAGGGGCAGATATCGCAATAACGAATAAAGTGAAGCTTGATGATGAAACCTTATCAAGCCTCCCTGACCTAAAAATGATCGCCATAGCAGCAACTGGTTTTGATCATGTTGACATCCATTCTGCACATGCAAAAGACATTACAGTCGCAAATGTAAAAGGTTACGCCGTTAATTCTGTGCCTGAACATGCCATGATGATGATCATGGCTCTTAGCCGTTCTCTTCTAGGCTTTCAATCAGATATAGAAAAAGGCGAATGGCAAAAAGCCAATCAATTTTGCTTCTTTAACCACCCTATTGAAGACCTGCATGACAAAACTCTAGGTATCATTGGCCGCGGAGTGCTAGGTGCTGGTCTTGCTCGCCTTGCAAGTGGTTTCGGTATGGGGATCATGTATGCTGGGCGCCGGGGGGATAAAAATCCTCATAAACCTTATATAGAATTTGATGAGTTCTTGGATCAGAGTGACATCATCTCCATACACTGTCCCTTAAATGACCATACAAGAGATTTGATCACAAAAAATGAATTCAGCAAAATGTCCCGCAATCCAATTCTTATCAACGCATCACGCGGCGGTATCGTAAATGAAGCTGATGCTGTTGACGCAGTAAATCAAAGAAAAATCAGAGCCCTTGGTGTTGATTGCCTCTCATTAGAGCCCCCAAGAAACGGTAATCCCTTACTTTCCATCGCACATTATCCAAACGTGATCATCACCCCCCACGTCGCCTGGGCCAGCACAGACGCCGTCCAAAACTTATGGGATAATTTAATTAACAATATTGAAGACTGGAAAAAAGGCGATCTAAAAACTGCCCTGTAAACGATACCCAAACAATCTGGCCACTAGAAAATTTGATTTTTTGATAGCTATATTAAAGAACACAAACCTAGTTATAAGAAGAAGGAGTGACGCCACTTCGGCGTCAGGACATGGCAGCTCTGCTGCCCGGGGCAAGCCCAGCCCCTCGGAGGGCCTGCTGCTTTAGCAGCAGAATGGCCCGTGAGAGAAAACTATGAATTAAGCTCAACAACGTTAGGATCAAGTTCAACAATCTCAATCACTTCGCTGCGCTCAGGAATAAAATCATTTGGGGTATATTTATTAAATTGCACTTGATTGCGACCACTTTCCTTCGCCAGGTAAAGGCCTAAGTCAGAGCGTTTAAGAAGGCTCTCAATACTATCTCCTTTGGCCCATTCACTCACACCAAAGCTACAAGTCAATTTTAATGGTTTAGAAGAACCTGCCGTTTCAATATCAAGAGCTTCAATTTCAACACGTAATTTCTCAGCCACATCAAGCGCTTCTTCTTTCCCCGCGTTAGGTAGAAGCAAGGAAAATTCTTCACCGCCCATTCGCGCAAATAAACCATATTCACGCTCAACTGTTCCAACAACAGCAACAAGCGCTTTATCACCTATGTCATGACCATAATTGTCATTCACGCGCTTAAAGTGATCGATATCAAACATAATAGCAGAAAGATCTGCTCCATCATCAGCGGCTGTGCAGTGAGACACTGCCGCATCAAAGAAAGCACGGCGATTTAAAATACCCGTTAAACAATCAAGTGTTGCCAACTTGATTAATTCTTCTTGCATATATTTCATGCGTTCAGCCACGCGTAAGCGCGCCAGAAGTTCCTGTAAATTTGGAGGTTTGCGAATAAAGTCATCCGCGCCGCTATCAAGCGTTTCGATTAATTTACCATCTTCAGTACTTGAAGACATCGCAAGAATATAAATTTGTCGGCCCCGTGAAACAAGCAAACGCGTTTCCCAACAAAGTTCAAAACCTGAAATTGGACTTAGCTCCAAGCCAGTTAAAACCACATCAACATCTTGTTCACATCGAATATATGTAAGCGCCTCAGTAGCATCTAAAAAACTAACAACTGAATGCCCATGATCTTCCAGCATAGTTGTTAAAATTTTCAAATTCACGCGACTATTATCGACAACGACAATCTTCATGGTTTTAAACCTTATAAATCAGCAATGTTAATCAGTTAACATAGAAATATAAATAATATGAAAACGTTAATGATTTAAAGGGGATTTAAACTAAAGTTTTACTTAATTTTCACTTAACAAAAAACTTAAACCGGTCAAGGCAAAAAGAAATACTGAAAAGATAAAAAAAGAAACAATCAATTAAATACAATGACTTAAGATAAAAAAACCTAATGATATGTTCATCTTATTTTACAAGGCCTAGATTTAAATTCTCCCACAACAAAAGCACCTGAAACCCAGCCCTCAGCCTCTACTGCAGTATCATCAGAGGTTAATTTATAGGATAAAATGTGACACCAGGGCGAAGACATTGTTCTACGTCCAATCGCATCCAGCCCATGCCATTCTTTTAATGAAATGTCCCCATCACACTCTTTATACTGAATTTCAACAGCATCAAAAGGGAGAGCCGCAACAAGTTTAGCTTTATGATGAGCCGCCTCTCTAACGTTCAAAACATCATCTGAAGCCACGCAAACAACTCGAAGCGTGTCACTCTTTACATCGCCTTTAGAGGTAGGCATCTCAGAATTATCAACCAAATCCTCAGGCTCTTTCTCAGTTAATTCTTTCTCTTTGGATGCAAGCTCATCAACAATTTGCAAGCGAGGCTTTACGGCCTCTTTGTTCGTCTTACTGTCAGATTGAATTAAATGAGAAGATGAAACCTTTCCCTTATAAGGCGTAATCGGAAAATCAAAATGTTTACGCCGATAAGGCTCATTCTTTAATGAGAAATGCCACCACTCTTTGCGATAATTCTCAAAACCAGCCGCAGCCATCTCACGCACCAACAAGTCCCTATTTTTCCGTGCATCTAAAACAACAGGTGATTTCGTATGACTTTTTTCATGAAAACAATCATAACCGGTGCCAAAATCAAGACTGTTATCAGCGTAGCGGCTATCCACATCCTCAAAACAGGCCGTTTGTTTAGATGGGTCATGTGAGGGTTGAGATTTAGGTGGCAAAGGAACAATTGTTAAATCTACAGTACTGCCCCGCGAGTGAGTTGAGCGCCGAGCAATATAACCAAGGCCAAATAATTTTGATTTTTTTAATGTCGGATAAAATTCAGCTTTCGTTTTAATGTCAGTAGGTTTCTTCGCCCACGCAATAAAATCATTCACAGCTCGTTGTGGTCGATAACAATCATAAACTTTTAAAGAAAGCCCTCTTGGGCGCAATCGTTTTTGAACCTTTTTCAAAGCTCGTGCAGCCGGCAATGTTAAAATACATTCAGCCGCCTTGTATCCTTTCACCCGGCGCCCCAAAAAATTATGAGATCCATAATAGCGCATCTCTTGTAAAATGCTTGGATCAATAGCTTTAAGATAAGTAAAAAATTTGGGTAACTCACCGGCTCTAACCGGCGCGAGTGAAAATAGAATAAAGAAAGTGATAAGTGAAAAACTGAATAGAAAACATCGATTCAACAAAAACAAAGCACGCTTTTGAAATGGCACCAATTGATAAACCATCACACCCTCACAAACTTTAAATAAGCTAAGTAAAATACAGTCACCAAATCAAAATTTAAGGTCGCCGGCCCGTAGACATATTCGCTAGATACCGACCAGATGCCCAACCAGAAACATTTTTCCAGCTAACAATACACCAACGGCTTTTTCGTGACCCGATTGACTTACACTGACGCACAATAACATTTTTCCCATTATGAGGAATCCGCCCAACGATCCCAAATTTAGTTCCTGGTCCTCGGCGGACATTTAATTTATCCGGATAAGTATGATCAATCACACGGTAATACTTACTCGGAGAACCACCAACAGGTTTGCGATCATTATAAGTTAAGTACTTGCCAGAAGCCCAACCACTCACGCAGCGATACTTGACCAAACACCAATTTCGAGACGTACATTCAACCCGCCGCACGCCAGTACCATTAGGAGGTATTGCTCCCACAATAGGATAACGAGTAGAAGGTCCCTGACGCACATTTAAAACATCATCGGCACGAATATCAATCACACGCCATTTCCCATGCGGATGACCGCAATATTGACGCGTCTTTTTTATTTCTTTAGGAGGCACAACATAAGCCGTCTGCAAACTCTTCAAACGGGCCTTCGCTTCACCCTTATAATCCCCATCTGGAAACGCTGCCAAATAGCGTCGATAGCCAGAAGCTTTATTTTGTCTTTTTATCCGTTGCCACATTTTATCATCCGCAATGCTCCGAATAATCTGACGCACACGAGCTGCATTCTCATGTTTCGGAAATGTACGTAAAAAAGATTTATACCCATCAAGCGTATTGTCTTCGACAGCTTTTAAATAAGCCAATTGCGCATCAGGCGCGCGCTCTTCCGGCTTCACTTCTCCAGGCTCAACAACATCCTCAATCTTAGGTTTTGCTTCGACCTTAACTTTAGGTCGCGTCTCACTTCCCTCAGGTAAAAAGTAAAAATCACCTGTAAGTGAAGAACTCTCCCAAGGGGTTTGAGTTTCTTTCGTCTCCTCATGAACTTGCAAACGCACCCGTTTAAACACGCGCTCAATAGTCAAACCAGGTTCTTGCATCGTCTTCACCAAAGCAGCTGTATAAGGCGAGTTTTTCCCCTCACCATCAGCAGCCACATCACCCGGTGACGTCGCATACGCAATCAGAGATCCTTTCGGCGCATTAATTCGTGCCAACCCGCGCGATAAAGACCGAGTTGAAGATTTAAAAGGATTATCACGGCACGCATCCAGAACAACCACATTAAAACCATTGCCAGCGACGTTCATAGCATTTGTCACAACCTCAAGGTCTATAGATTCAATCTCCACATCAACGGCAGAAGAGATTTTCGCACTCACTGGAATGAGGTAATTCCGCCCGCCAACTTGCACACCATGCCCAGCATAATAAAACAATCCAACCGTACCACGACCACCAGCTTCTAATTTCTGCGCAAAAGTTTTAATCGCGCGCTTCATATCATTTTGAGAAAGGTCCAACGAAGAGATAACATCAAACCCAAGTTCTTTCAGAACTTTCGTCATCACAAGCGCATCGTTTTTAGGATTATCAAGCGGAGATGTGTGCTCATATGCCGAGTTACCAATAACAAGAGCGACCCGACCCGTTTCAGCAAACGCCGAGCTCGTAAAATTCAAAAAACCTAAAGCAACCAAAGATATAAAAATAAAACGCACCATCAGCCAATTCCCCAAAAAACCGGATATGAAACAAACAATAATTAATGGATTATAGCTGATTGAAACGAAAAATGCGATCACTCAACCGCTAAGTTTTGGATTAAATTATCTTAATATACTTACTCAAAAGCGAAATGCTCTAAGAAACATTAAGCTTCAGCTCATAAAATAAATCGTGAGAAAGGGAAAATCTAACAGTACGAAGAAGGGAGTGCTCTACTTCAAAGTACGGACATGACGCCACAAGCGTCCGGTGCGTTGCGCCGCACAGTGCGGTTGCTGGTGGGCAACCTGAAGCACACTTAAAATGTAGGCCTATGAGCTTCAGCTCATAGAATAGCCGTGAGAGGAAAAGAGATAAACCAAACCAACAGCACCTAGTGAATTTGCTTACGAATATAAACAGATTTATTTGTCGAGATCTCACCAGTGGGCAACTTAACCTCTTGCAACACAGCCATCTGCTGCGCATCAGGAGATAACCGCCGAATAACAGACATCAACACAACCCCGTTCATGGCAGCCGCACTATTCAGCTCGTGAGATGAAACAGCCGTAATTGAAAGAGCATCAACCAAATCACCCCCATTAAACGGAGCCAATTCACCATCGGGTTCTCCGCGCAACGTCATTTGGTGCGTCTCATTAGTTTGATTTGTCCAGCTCATATCAAATATCAGATCCTGGCCCTCATCATGAATATGATAAGCCGCAGCCAGTGGCACCTCGCCCTGCTCAAAATCGCAAAGCTGAACATCCAGAACCCACTCGCCTAAAAATAAATAATAAGGCTTACTCAAGGTCATCTCCAATAAACTAAAAATTTGAAATATTTTTTTATCAGTGCATTGCTTTAAAAGCTTCAATCAAAAAATCAAGAAAAACTCTTATTTTTCTCGAATTTTCTCGGTGAGCTGGATAAAGAGCAAAAATACTATGATCCTCAACAAACCACTCAGGAAGAACAGGTACTAAAGCGCCAGAATCCAAGGCATCTTCAATGAAGCGTCTAGGTAATATAACAACACCAAAATCGGAACAAGCTGCTTCTTTAAGAACAAGAGAGTTATTGGCACGAAAACGACCTTTTATCTGAACGCTTTTTTGTTGTGTTTTCTTTTTAAATAACCATCGTTCTGGTGAAGAAGAAAGATTGTAAATTAAACAGTTATGGTCAACAAGGTCCTCAGGTTTTGTGATTGTACGGGCTGATTGAAGATAACCAGGTGAAGCACAAACAACCCGATCAAGAATGGCTAATTTCCGAGAAATTAAACTGGAATCTTTTAATCCCTGAGTGCCCCGAATAGCAATATCGAAACCATATTCAAAAAAATCCAATTGTCTGTCATCCATCCAAAGGTCAATAGTGATTTCTGGATAAACACGCATAAAATCTTCAATAATTGGAGAAAGGCAAATTAAACCAAGAGACATAGGAGCATTTATCTTAATCACTCCTCTGGGATTATTATTTAAATCTGTAAGCATCTCATCAGTTTCATTTAACTGATCAAGGATTGTTGAAACACGCTCGTAATAAAGTGTTCCTATATCAGTCAAAGTCAAAGTCCGCGTCGTCCGGTTTATCAAGCGTGCTTGTAGTTCAGCCTCAAGCTCTTTAATATTTTTACTAATAGCAGCATTTGAAAATCCTAAATCACTAGCTGCTCCATGAAAACTTCCAAGCTCAACCACTCGGCAAAAAATTTTCAGAGCCGTCAATTTATCCATATAATTCTCTCGCAAAAATCTTCGGTCATTTTTAAAATTTACTATGCACTATAAGTAAAATATATTTCAATTAAACCGCTATTGTTAGCAAATATAAAATGACACATTATCTCACAGGTCATGCTTTGAAAGCATAGAAAATCATGGAGATAAAAAATGTTCAATCAAACTTCAAAGACAATTATCACTGGAATTTTGTTTTTATCAGTAGTCTCAACAATCGCCAATGCCGAACCACAAGCTGGTACAAGTCCCTGGGGACCAACCGACGAAATTGGCGCCCTTAATAAAATGACAGATAAAAGCCGACTAAGCGTCCTAAAGAAAATTTCAAGCGGAAAAGTCTATGACTTAAGCGTTGAATATTATGTCGGCATGCCAAGTTACGATTTTAATGGTCAACCAAGATATCAAATTTGGAATGTACATACACCCAAAGGAACCATTGTTGACAATACAACTGGCTTAGGAAAAGACATCAATAAATACGTCACTTATTCAGGTACAGCCATTTCAATGTACAGTCACACGGGCACGCATATAGACGCACTAGCTCATTTTGGTCTAAACGGAAAAATCTATAATGGTTTTACAAATAAAGAGCATTTAGGAGATCGGGGCTGGAAACGTTCCGGAGTTGAAAAATATCCTCCAATAGTTGCTCGTGGAATTTTAGTAGATGTAGCCGCTTACAAAAAAGTAAAAATGTTGCCTGAAAGTTATGGGATCACAACAACAGATATTGACAACACACTAGCGGCTCAAGGCGTAAAAATTCGTGAAGGTGACATTGTAATCATCAGAACTGGTCGTATGAGTATTTTCAAAAACCGCAATAAATATATGAATAACACGCCTGGTTTAACGCGTGAATCAGCCAATCATTTAGTAAATCTTGGTGCAATTCTAGTTGCGGCAGATAATATTAGTACTGATGTACTTCCATCTAAAGAGAGCCCCAATTACATACCTGTCCATAGTTCTTTATTAACAGAGCGTGGCGTGCCAATAATGCAAAATGTTTATGCCGAAGATCTTTCAAAAGATAAAGTTTACAAATTTGCCTGGATTGGAGCTTCACTAAAACTTCGTGGGTCAGATGGTGGTCCAATGCGACCAATTGCAATCCCAATTCAATAAATTTTTGAGTATTTATAATTAAGTACTGCAAGCAGCATTTACATAGCTGCTTGCACAAAATAAAGCTGCTTGCACAAAAAAACCGCTCGCATTTTCTGCAAACGGTTCAAAACGATCTATACAAGCCAAATTACCTCAAATAGATAAAATGGAGCGGGCGATGAGATTCGAACTCACGACCCCAACCTTGGCAAGGTTGTGCTCTACCCCTGAGCTACGCCCGCTTAAAATGGGTCATCATCTAAATACAGAAAGTCTTGTATCAACAAGATGATGTGGAGCGGTTCTAGATCATTCCGACAAACTTGTCCAGAGCAAAAAATCAATTTTTTTATTCATTCCGTACTTCACAAAAAATAACTCAATAAATAGCTATTGAAAATCACCGGTGAAAAGCCCACACTTATATATAGATAACAAACCAATAATTTATAAAGTGAGAATTTCCGTGAGTGAATTTGGACATGAGCCTGATAAAAAAGGACCTAATCAGCAAGGATCAAACCAAAACGATCCATCCTTAATAAAATCAGATCTAATCAAAGACAGCACCACTCAAACCTTCATGGAAGATGTGATCGCAGAATCTCAAAAAGTTCCTGTGATTGTAGATTTTTGGGCTCCAAATTGCGCCCCTTGCGCTCAACTAACACCAGCACTTGAAGCCGCAGTTAGAGAAGCAGGCGGCACGGTTAAATTAGTTAAAATTAACACCCAAGCCTGTCCAGACCTTGCTGCCCAGTTCCGTATTCAATCAGTACCAACAGTTTATGCCTTTAAAGATGGTCAACCAGTAGACGGCTTCCAGGGCGCAATGCCTGAAAGCGAATTAAAAAAGTTCGTAAAAAAATTAAGCGGCGCCATCGAAGGGATGGCTGAAATTATCGCAGAAGCAGACGAAAAGAGAGAACAAGGCGAAGCTCAACTAGCCGCCGACCTTTACTCTCAAGTTCTTTCACAAGACCCTCAAAATCCAGATGCTATTGGTGGGCTAATGAAATGTTACATTGACATTGGCGAGTTAGAAACGGCCCAACAAGCTATTACAATGATGCCGAAAGAAATTGAAAATCATCCTGCAATCATCAGTGCCAAAGCTGCGTTAGATCTAGCTCTAAAATCTGGTGATACGGGTGATTTAGACACCCTCATTTCTGAAAGTCAGGCCAATCCTGGAAATCATGAGAAACGGTTTGAATTAGCAATCGCCTATAATGCGAACAACAAGCAAGCAGAAGCCGTTAATGAGCTGATAGCAATTTTAAGACATAATATGCAGTGGAATGATGGCGCCGCTCGCGCTCAATTGCTTGAGTTTTTTGAAGCCTGGGGGCCTAAAGACCCAAACACAATAGAGGGAAGAAAAAAATTATCGTCCCTCCTTTTCGCTTAAATTAGAGTTTAGACTACGTATTAAGTTAGAGTTCGCGTTAAGAGAACCTCGTTTATTATCAAATTCAGCTATACGGCAATATTATTGCCGACTGCTAACAGATAAACCACATGAAAGCGTCAGCTAGAAAATAAAAACATGACAAGCCCAGCGCACAAATACCGTCTACTTTCAGATTTACCTGAAACAGTCCCGCTTTTTCCTCTGAAAAACGTGATATTGCTTCCACGTAGTAACTTGCCGCTTAATATTTACGAACCAAGATATCTACAAATGACAGATGATGTGCTTGGCAATGAACGGTTAATCGGCATGGTCCAGCCAGAAACAGGCTTTGAAGCCGAACTCTCAGCAGATATTTTTGTTCCACTTAGAACAACCGGTTGCATTGGCCGCCTGACAGAATTCTCTGAAACAGAAGATGGACGCTTGCTAATCACTTTAACAGGCATTTGCAGGTTTGATATTCTAAACGAAGAGAAAACAGATCTGCCTTATCGTATGTTTAAAGTCGATTATACTAAATATGAGAAAGACCTCGAACAAGGCTTTGGTGAAGATGAAGTTGATCGGGAAACACTACTCAGCATCCTTAAAACCTATTTACAGCTGCATGAATTAGACGCAGATTGGGAATCAATCGACCAATCTTCAAACGAATTTTTAGTCAACACCCTCTCTATTATCAGCCCCTATGGAACCGAAGAAAAGCAAGCTCTTTTGGAGACGCCAGACCTAAAAACCCGCTCAGAAGTCCTTATGGCCTTAGCAGAAATGGATATTGCCTCACGAAATGACGACACAGGCAACACAATCCAATAAAATTAACACCATCTGATTAAACTAACCTACTGAAAATGAAAGAAAAATGGAAAAATCAGAAGAAAACAATTTGGAAATCGATCCCAAACTTCTAGACATTTTGGTCTGCCCTTTAACCAAAACACCCCTTATTTACGATAAAGATGCAGGAGAACTCATCTCAAAAAAGGCAAAACTCGCCTATCCAATCAATAACGGCATCCCCGTAATGCTCCCCTCAGAAGCAAGGCAACTAAAAGATGAGGAATGCTAAAAATCAAAGTTTTATAAGCCTTTAGCTTTAAAAATCCTCTATACGAAAAAGGAGTTCAGCCCACTTCGGGCTGAAGGACATGGCGAAGCGCCAGCACAGCCCGGCGCGTTGCGTCGCCCCTCGTAGGCCCAAGCGCCTTCAGCGCTTGGAATAGCCGTGAGAGAAAACTAAGTGCGGATGCTATGTGGGCATCTGAAGCACAAGAAAAAAAACAAAAAACTATACATTTCCCCTAAACTAAGCTATATGCTGACCTCTTCAAGAAGGTAATATGATAAAACCTTGTTGATTTTCATGAAAATATAGGCCGCAAGAGCTGTGACGCGTCCATTAGGATGGCACCGCTCCTCTGTGAATATAGTATAGGAAGTTGTAATAATGAACATTATTGAACAACTCGAAAAAGAACAAATTGAAGAACTAAACAAGGTTCGTGAAGTTCCTGAATTTGCTCCTGGTGATACAGTTAGAGTTAATGTGAAGGTTGTTGAAGGCGAACGCTCTCGTCTACAGGCATATGAAGGCGTGTGTATCGCACGTTCTGGCAAAGGCCTGCACGAAAATTTCACAGTACGTAAAATTTCTTATGGTGAAGGCGTGGAACGTATTTTCCCTGTTTTTTCACCATTGATCGATTCAATCGACGTAGTACGCCGCGGTAAAGTTCGCCGTGCAAAGCTATATTATCTACGTGGCCTACGTGGTAAAGCTGCACGTATTGCTGAACGCAAAGACGCTAAAGGCACACTTACTAAGAAGAAAAAAGCCAAATTCAAAGGCTTTGACCGTCCAGAAGGTGATGCTGAAGATCTAACAGTGATCGAAGGTTTGAACGCAACAATTCAAACTCAGATCAACAAACTCGGCGTGATCAAACTAGAACAAATTGCAAACCTAAGTGATGATGAGATCGTTCAACTTGACGAAGCTCTCGGACTTAGTGGCAAAATTGAAAAAGACGACTGGGTTTCAAAAGCTCAAGAAGCTATGACAGCAGCAACTGTTGAAGAAGTCCCGGAAGAAGCTGAAGACACTGGCTCTGACGAAGAGAAAAGCGAATAAGTCTTTATTCTTTTTTGAAATACTCTGGTGACCTTTTTTATCGTTTATTAAAGGTCACCAGTAATTTTCTCCCGAGCAAAACAATTCGAATAAATTACTGATCATGTAAAATCGAATTTATCGGCATCAAAAACATGGCGAAGATCCATACAATCCGGCACGCACAAAAAGAAGATGTTCCTCAAATACAAGCTCTTCTACAAGTCACTTGGCATTCATCTTACGATAAAACCTTAGGCCATAAAAAAGTCTCAGAACTTATCAATGACTGGCATACAAAAGAACGCTTGGAAGAAGACATCCTCAAAGAAAACTGCCAATTCCTTGTTTGCGCTGAAAAAGGCGAAATTATCGCCACCAGTTTTCTCAACAAACAAGAAAAAGATGCTATTTTAGGCCGGATGTATATTCTTCCCAATAAGCAGAATAAAGGCATTGGATCAAAACTGATGGAAAAGATTTTATCTTCAATCAGTAAAGAGACTTGCATTTCTTTAACTGTTGAGCCACAAAACAGCAGCGCCATAGACTTTTACAAAAAATTTGGGTTTATAATCCAAGGACCAGGCAGCTGCAGTGAAGACCCTCACGATGAAATACCAACCCTCATCATGAGAAGATACAGCCAAGACTAAAACTTGAAATTAAGACTATAAATTAAAAGAACGAATATTCATAAACATCAAAAATTTAGCTATCATTTATGGAGACAAAAATGGGCAAGACACTTTACGATAAAATTTGGGACGATCACGTTGTAGAAACCAGCGAAGACGGAACATCGCTACTCTATATTGATCGCCATCTTGTTCATGAAGTAACAAGCCCACAAGCCTTTGAAGGCTTACGCATGTCAGATCGCACAGTGCGCGCTCCAGAAAAAACTTTAGCAGTACCAGATCATAACGTGCCAACAGAAGGGCGCGCTCAAGGCATCAGTGACCCTGAATCAAAACTTCAGGTAGACACGCTTGAACAAAATGCCAAACACTTTGGCATCGATTTTTACGACATGGCAGACAAGCGCCAAGGCATTGTTCACATTGTCGGGCCAGAACAAGGCTTTACACTACCGGGCATGACAATTGTTTGTGGTGATAGTCACACGTCAACACATGGTGCATTTGGTGCGCTTGCTCATGGTATCGGCACATCAGAAGTGGAACATGTATTGGCCACACAAACGCTGATCCAGAAAAAAGCGAAAAATATGCGCATAACTGTGGATGGTGAAATTCCCGATCACGTTACAGCCAAAGACATCATCCTTGCTATTATCGGTGAAATCGGAACAGCTGGCGGAACCGGTCACGTTATGGAATATGCAGGTGCTGCCATCCGTAATCTGTCTATGGAAGGCCGTATGACAGTTTGTAATATGTCAATTGAAGGTGGTGCCAGAGCTGGTCTCATCGCACCAGACGACACAACATACGAATATATTCAAGGCCGCCCACGTGCACCAAAAGGCGCCGCATGGGACATGGCACTCAGCTATTGGAAAACTTTATACACGGAAGATGATGCAAGTTTTGATAAAGAAATCACACTTAATGCATCAGATCTTCCACCAATTGTGACCTGGGGTACAAGCCCGGATAACGTTGTCTCCATAACTGGAAATGTTCCAAATCCAGATGATGTTACAGATCCTGGCCAAAAAGATGCCATGATCAGAGCGTTAAACTATATGGGTTTAACGGCTGGGACAAAAATTACAGACATTAAACTGGATCGTGTATTCATCGGATCATGTACAAATGGCCGCATTGAAGATTTACGTGCTGTTGCCAACTTAGTAGACGGCAAAAACGTAAATGAAAATGTAAATGCCATGATCGTACCTGGTTCAGGCTTGGTTAAAGAACAAGCTGAAAGTGAAGGGCTAGATCAAATCTTTACAAAAGCAGGATTTGATTGGCGCGAACCAGGATGCTCTATGTGCCTAGCTATGAACGCAGATAAATTGGAACCTGGTGAGAGATGTGCGTCAACATCAAATAGAAACTTTGAAGGTCGTCAAGGCCGACAAGGTCGCACACATCTGGTCTCACCAATAATGGCCGCAGCAGCAGCGATTGCGGGTCATTTTGTAGATGTAAGAGACAATAACTAATATATGGCAAGACGAAGTGATCATAGCCGAGAGGAAATAAAGGAACTCGCCTTAAATGCTACAGAAGAAATTGTAGCCGAGGCGGGTTTCCAAGCCTTAAGCGCCAGAAAAGTCGCCAGTGCAATCGGATATACCGTTGGCACGATTTATCTGGTGTTTAAAAATCTTGATGATCTCATCATGCAGGTCAATGCGCGCACGTTGGAAACTTTATTCAAAGAAGTCAGCGCTCATCAAAATAAAGAAAATCAAAAAGAAAACCTCGTCCAATTTGGCCGGGCCTATTATAATTTTGCCAAAAACAATCCCCATCTCTGGAGTTTAATTTTTGAGCATCATGTGGCAGGTGGCGGAGATATTAATCCAGATTTAGGAGAACGAATTCAAACGCTTTTTGATCTAGTTGAATCTGAAATCGGCTCGTTAGATGTAAAAAAAGAGAAAGCCGAAATCCATGCCGCTTCCTTAGGACTTTGGAGTAGTGTGCACGGGATAACCATCCTAGCAATAACAGATAAACTCTTTATGGCCGATGAGATTACCCCTCAAGAAATGATCGATCAGCTTATAAACAATTTCCTCACAGGTTATTGCGCAAAATAACCTGTGATTTAGCCCTTATGGATATTTGCCACTGATAAATTAAATATTTTCATGATAGAATGAGCCCACAAATGTATCTGTATGGGGTGGAGATATAAAATGAAAAGAAAAACATCTAAGACAAGCAAAACAAGCTTTGCTTTTTTTCTTTTATTTTCTATTGTTTATTCTCTTCAATACATCTCTACCTCAGCTCAAGCCTTACCAATCAATTCAAATTTTGAAGTAAAACTATCGAGCGCCACACCGATTAAACACATCAAAAAAATAGCGGTTCTTGGTAAAGATAATCGCATAAGCTTGCCAAAAAAACATCAAGCTCTCGCAGCTGGTATTGGAATACTTGGCCAACCTGGGAAAAAAGGTTGGCGCTGCACAGCCTTTTGTGTGGCTCCCAATATTATTGCAACAAATGCCCACTGTATCGTTCGAAACCCAACAATGGGCAAACGACTAAATCTTGCTAAAACGATTTTTATTCTGCCCGCTCTTTCAAAATCCCCTTTAAATCATAAATACAAACCACGCATCTCATACCCAGAATATGTGCATCAAAAAATGCCAGGCCTCTCTGTCTTTTCTGGCAATTACGCTGAAGCAAGACATCTCAATTCACAAAAACAAGATTGGGCTTTCACAAAATTAATTCATTCTGTTTGTAGAGGGCGCACCCTTGATTTCAAAAACTCAAAATTAAAAGAGATAAAAAAAGCCGCCAAAAAAAATGACGTCTTCATGATTGGTTATCATGGAGATAAAGATATGTCTGAACGGTTATATTCAAATAAATGCCGCATCCGCTCACGCAATAACAAAACGTTCTTCATGAAAAAACAACGCAGACAAATGACAAGAGAAGCCCTACTTCTCCCTCACACGTGTGACGCATTCAAAGGTTCCTCTGGTTCGCCTATATTTTTAAAAACTGGTAACAATTATAAAGTTATCGGCATCAATCTCGGTTCGTTAAAATACGAACATTTCCGCATTAGACGAAATCGATATACAGGCAAGATCATTAGCCGTAAGAAATTAAAAACTGGCAAAGAAACAAATATCGCCATTCAACCCAAAATATTTATCGAAGGCTTGAAACGGTTTCAAAAAGAAACACTTCTAACAAATCTTCAGCAATTCAGAGAGTTTCAAAAAGGACTTAAACTTTTAAATTTCTACAGAGGAAAAATTGATGGGCACTTTGGCAAACAAACCAAAAGAGCCATTTACGCTTTTGAGAAAAAGATGAACTTGGCGCCCATAGGACTACCAACAAAAGAACTGCTTGAAAAACTTAATAACGCGGTTAAGCAACGGTTGCTAGTCGGCAACCTGAAGCAGCAGTAAAAAGTATTTAAACAATGAAACTTGAGAGCACATCATCATTCGTGATGTCCTCGATATGATACCCAGTTTTATCCAATTCGCTTTCAAGAACTTCAAAATTCTCAGCCCGTTTACTCTCAACACCCATAAGGATTGTACCAAAGTTTCGAGCTGACTTTTTCAAATATTCAAAACGGGCAATATCATCATCAGGACCAAGCAAGTCAAGCAATTCGCGCAGGGCTCCCGGCCGTTGCGGCATCCGAATTAGATAATATTTTTTGAGGCCAGCAGCTTTCAAAGCCCGCTCTTTAACTTCCGGTAATCGTTCAAAATCAAAGTTACCCCCAGAAGCAATACAAACAATCGTTTTATCTTTTAAATTATCATGCGGTATCCAGCGCAATGCATCTACTTCCAATGCGCCAGCTGGTTCTAAAACAATGCCTTCAATATTAAGCATTTCAATAATCGTCTCACACAAACGATCTTCAGGAATGAGCATAACTGAGCTAGGGTCAGTGTCTTTTAACAAATCAAAGTTCAACTGCCCCATCTGACCAACAGCAGCCCCATCAACAAAATTATCAACACGGTCTAATAAAACCCGCTCACCCTGGATGAGGCTTTCCTTGAAACTTGGTGCACCAGCTGGTTGTACAAAAATCATTTCAGTCTTAGGAGAACACTCCTTCATAACCTCAGCCACACCCGCAGCCAAGCCACCACCACCAACAGGTAAAATGAGCAAATCAATAGGTTTATCAATTTGAGCTAGGATCTCTAGCCCAACACTTGCTTGGCCTTCAATAATGTCCTCATGATCAAAAGGCGGTACCATGACCGCACCAGTCTCTCCAGCATACTCAATAGCCGATTTATAACACTGATCAAAAAAATCACCGAAAATTTTAATTTCGACTTGCTCACCACCAAAAACCATTGTTTTTTCTCGTTTTTGTTGGGGGGTCGTCACCGGCATGAATATCACACCTTTCACACCAAAATGCTGACAAGCAAAAGCAAAACCTTGTGCATGATTACCGGCAGACGCACAGACAAATTGCTGATTTTTCCCATTTTCTAAAATAGCTTTTCGAAAAAAATTAAACGCACCTCGAATTTTATAACTACGAACAGGAGTTAAATCTTCCCGCTTCAAATAAATATCTGCCTTATAACGTTTCGAGAGAAATGCATTTCGTTGTAAAGGCGTTTGAGCGATAACTGATTTATGCAGTTTCGCAGCAAGTTCAACATTTTCGATAAATTGTGATTTTTGATTTTGTGACATAATCCATATATGTCAGTTCATATCTTTGCTGACAAGTGACAAAACCACGCTGCTCTAGCAATCAATTAATCTATTAACCATACTCAATCAAATCTGCAGGTTTTATCAAAAAAAAAGTTAGTGCCTCTTGAAATTGAACGATGTTTATTTATATCTTAAAAAACAATTCAAATTAAGCAATATTAAGTAAAAAAACGATAGAACTAGTAAAAACCAAAGAAATATCAATCGAAAGTAAATAAAAAGTGGCCCATTCACAGTTTGAACTCTTAAAAACCAAAAGATTTCTTCCCCTCTTCATAACGCAAGCCTTAGGTGCTTTTAATGATAATGGCTTTAAAAACGCCCTTGTCATTCTCGTCACTTATAAATTAGCTGAAGCACAAGGTTTAAACGGCCCTCTATTTATAACCATCGCTGCTGGTCTATTTATTTTACCCTTTTTTCTTTTCTCAGCCACAGCAGGACAACTCGCTGATAAATTTGAAAAAACCAAACTCATTCATAAAATCAAATTTGCCGAAATCATTTTAATGCTGCTCGCCATAGCTAGTTTCTATCTCGAGTCAGTCACACTTGGCCTCATAGTCCTCTTCTTGCTTGGAACACAATCCACATTTTTCGGCCCAATAAAATACGGTATCTTACCCCAGCACTTAACAGAAGATGAACTCATTGGCGGTAATGGCCTCATCGAAACAGGAACTTTCCTTTCAATTTTGTTAGGCACACTCTTTGGTGGTATCCTCATCCTAATGGATAACGGTCTTATCTATGTATCCATTGCCCTACTATCATTTTCAGTCGCTGGTTTTGTGGCTAGTCTTTATATTCCTAAAGCTGAAGCCCCTTCACCAAACCTAAAAATCAATGCAAACTTTTTAGCTGAAACTATGAACATTATGGGCATGGCCAGCAAAGACAGAAATGTATTTTTGTCCATTTTAGGCATTTCTTGGTTCTGGTTTGTCGGAACAATTTTTCTCACCCAATTCCCAACATTTGCAAAAGAAAGTTTCTTTGCAAATGAACAGGTGACCAATCTCTTTATCGCAACTTTTACAGTCGGCATCATGATCGGTTCGCTAATGTGCAACAAATTATTAAAAGGAAAAATCACAGCCAAATACGTACCCCTAGCAGCAATTGCAATCACCATCTCAAGTCTAGGCCTTGTCGGCCTGACATCCTCCCTAACCATTCCACAACCACCTGAAGGCACGCTCTATAATGTAGCTGAGTTTTTAGAAATAGGTGGTGCCTCCTTAGTTCTTTTCTCTCTTTTTATAATCGCAGTGTTCGGTGGAATCTATGCTGTGCCTTTATTTGCCATGGTCCAACATTTAAGTGATCCAAAAGAACTCTCTCGCACAATCGCTGGCAACAATATTATCAACGCTATCTTCATGGTCGGCGCCTCACTCCTTGCAGTCCTCATGATAAGTTACGGTTTTGGCGTACTTGCAATCTTTACAACTGTCGCCATTTTGAATGCCTTTGTCGCGTTGTATATTTGTAAATTACTGCCGCAAGAGTTAGTAAAATCAATCGGTCGTTTTATCTTTCACGCGCTTTATCGTGTCGAAGTAAAGGGTATGGAAAATTATGAAAAAATCGGCGACAAAGCTGTCATCATCGCCAACCACACTTCATTTCTCGATGCTCCAATTTTAGGTTGCTATCTACCAGACACACCTCTATTTGGCATCAATTCTCACATTGCTGAAAAATGGTGGGTAAAACCAGCTTTCGCATTATTTGACCTCTTCCCTCTAGACCCAACCAGTCCAATGGCATTGAAGGGATTAATCAAAGAAGTCGCAAACGGTAAAAAATGTGTCATCTTCCCAGAAGGGCGCATAACACTCACAGGCGCTCTTATGAAAGTCTATGAAGGTCCCGGCATGATTGCAGCCAACGCAGGAGCAGAAATACTCCCAGTCAGAATTGATGGCGCTCAATATAGCCTGTTCTCAAGACTAAAAGGGAAAATGCGTTTAAGTCTTTTTCCAAAAATCACCATAACAATTCTACCACCTCAAAAAATAGAAGCTCCAGAAAACCTAACTGGTCGTCAAAAACGAGCCAAAATTGGCCGGGATCTGCACGATGTAATGACCAACATGGTGTTTGAAACAAGCAATACAGATAGAACGTTGTTTCAAGGTTTACTTGATGCCGCCAAAATTCACGGTAAATCTTTGCAAATTCTAGAAGATGTCGAACGCAACCCAATGAGCTATAAACGTCTCATTTTAGGAAGCCTCATATTAGGTAAGAAATTTGAAAAATTCTCAGAACCAGGCGAAGCTGTTGGCGTACTGTTACCAAACACAAATGGCACTGTTGCAACATTCATGGGGCTACAAGCAATCGGCCGTGTCCCTGCCATGCTTAACTTCTCAGCCGGACCAGCTAGCATGGTCGCAGCAACTCAAACCGCAGCGATTAAAACAATCATAACATCAAGACGTTTCATCGAGCTAGGACGGTTAGAACAAGTTGAGATTGAATTAAACAAAGTCGCTAAGATCATTTACCTTGAAGACATCAAAGATGATGTATCATCTACTGATAAACTTCTAGGGTTGATTAAAACTACTCTTATTTCACTAATTTATAACCCAAAGAAATATAACAGCACACCAGATGATACAGCCACTATACTGTTCACATCAGGCTCTGAAGGAACACCCAAAGGTGTTGCACTAAGTCATAAAAATTTACTCTCAAATGTGCATCAGATTAGTGCAAAAGTAGACTTCAGCCCATCAGACACTGTTTTTAATGCGCTGCCAATCTTTCATGCCTTTGGCCTCTCAGACGGCACATTGCTACCACTACTCTCAGGGGTAAAAATTTTCCTCTACCCTTCACCTCTTCATTACAGGATTGTTCCTGAAATGGTCTATGATACAAACGCGACTATAATGTTCGGCACAGACACGTTCCTAAAAGGCTACGCTAACAAAGCTCATCCGTACGATTTCTATTCAATAAGATATGTATTCGCCGGTGCTGAAAAGCTCTCTAACGAAACTAGAACTCTCTGGTCTGATAAGTTTGGCATTCGGATTTTTGAAGGCTATGGCGCAACTGAGACATCACCCGCCCTCTCATTCAATACAGCTATGGAATGCAAACCAGGTACCGTCGGACGTTTCTTACCTGGCATTAAATATAAATTAGAAACCATTCCAGGAATTGAGGATGGCGGTCGTCTCTTGGTAACTGGTCCCAACATCATGAAAGGCTATATGTTCCACAATAACCCCGGTGACATTCAAGCACCTGAAGAAGGTTGGTATGACACGGGCGATATTGTTGATTTAGATGAGGAAGGCTACATCACCATTAAAGGTCGGGTTAAACGCTTTGCAAAAATCGCTGGTGAAATGGTCTCTCTCACTATGGTGGAACAATTCCTATCAAAACACTGGCCGGAAAATATGCACGGCGTAGTCGCACTACCTTGCCCGAAAAAAGGAGAGCAAATCATTTTGCTAACAGACAAAAAAAGCTTAGAGCGCAGTGAGCTTATGTCAAAAGCTAAAGAAGATGGACTAACCGAACTTGCTATACCAAAAACCATCCACGCAAATGAAACAATCCCTATTCTTGGAACTGGAAAACTAGATCATGTAACACTAAAAACTCTAGCTGCAGAAAAGATAGGATAGATAAAGTCACATTAAAAAAGCTTCAGGGCTTTTCTTAAAGACCTGAAGCTTTCCAACATGAAAAAATTTAAGGTAAAAATGCGAAAGAGAGTGAGGATCATATCAATTTTCCTTAAATTATATTCCAAACGATTTAAGGAAAATCAATTGGATCAATTTGTGAAGAGTTTTCAACGAATGTTGGGTACTTAATACCAAAACCTTCATCCCCTGCTTGGGCAGAAATTACACTTCCAAACAAAGTAAATACAACAACTGATAATGCGATTAAATGTTTCATTTTTATCTCCATATTAAAAATTTGAAAGCAACGATTGCTTTTCGTTGAAGACAACATGGAGTGTTTTTGAAAAGAAAAAAAGAACCTCTCACACGACCGTGAATTCGTTTGAACTGAGGTGTTAATCGATGAAAATTTGTGATCAATTTTCACAAGGAAGTGATGCTCGATCGCAAAAAAGAGAAGCTATCCCCTCCGTTTCACGAACCTGTGAATTTTCTAACAAACATCAATAGATCATCAAAAATATCACTCAGTTCTCTTTGTGATATTTATCACATACCCTCCCCCAACAGTTCGCTAAATTTAACTCATCAAGACGAAAAAGTCGTCTGAAACATGAAACAAAAACAGTGCGGATGCTTTGTCGGCATCTGAAGCGCAACTAAAATGGAGAGAGAAAATGAACACTTTAAAGAAAACAGTTGTGACAGCTTGTGCAATAGCAACAATCAGCTTTGCAGCTCTTGGAGCTACAACAACAGGCGCAAGCGCCGGTTGGAAAAAGCACCGTCACCATCACCACTTCCATGGTCGCTTTTTTAAGCCACACCACTACGGATACAACTACAGCTACGGCCACCGCTGCAAACCAAAATACCGCAAAATTTGGGTATGGAGCCCTCGCAGAGGCCGCAACGTGAAACGTCTGGTAAGAGTAGGTAAATGGTGTAACGGTAGATATTACAACTACTACTAAGCCGAAACAAAAAACAACCTCACAAAAACAAATCGGTCTCAACACTGAGGTCGGTTTGTTTGTATTAAATTCAAATGCAGAGCAAAATTTTTCATGCTGTGACATTTCACACAGTCCAAAACTCTTAAAAAATATAATTTGAAACAAGAAATTAGATAAGAGGAAAAAGCTATGCAGCCAATTACAAAAAAGAACATTCATTTTCTAATGAAACTAAACTTTGCTCTTTTACTAATCATTGCCTGTACTTCATAGAATGAACTTCACTACAGGCAAATTAACAAACCCAGTCTCTTAAAATTTATGGAGGCTAAAAAATGGAGTTTTGGATGACCATACTTTTTAAACTAAGCATTACCATCGGACTGATTTATTTATATCTGCCGTCGGATCCACCTAACCAGGATTAGTCTGTAAAGTAAGTTAGCTTACCTCTGGCGCAACAAGTAACCAGCGTTCATCACACCAACACCGCGCAACTCAGTGACATCCAAATTAGTAAATTGAAAAGTATCTTGAACGGCGGCAACAAACGCTTCACTACAATGAATACGAGACGGTAAACTCTGCGCTTCCAATCTGGCAGCACAATTTACTGAACTTCCCCAAACATCATAAGTCATCCGCTGATCACCAATGATACCAGCTGTCACAGGCCCACGGTGAATACCTATTCGAAGAGATAAAGTATCAAGTCCTAAAAAAGAACGATTATTCATTTGCTCAATCATATCCAGAGCTAAAAACCCAATCGCCCGAGCACCACCAGCATCATGCAATCCACCAACTGCTAAATAACCATCACCAATCGTTTTAATTTTATCAACTGAATAATTCTCACATAAACCATCAAAGGTCGTAAACAAATCATCCAAATAAGCAACCACATCCTCAGGTGGCACATTATGAGAAGCGCGCGTAAATCCAACCAAATCAGCAAACAAAATGGTCGCATCCTCAACCCTGTCGGCAATACGTTCTTTTGGAGCAGCTTTAAGGCGCTCTGCAATAGGAACCGGCAATATAGTCGTCAGTAATTTTTCAGACCGCTGGTACTCCAAAGCTAAAGCTTGTTCAGCTTTATAAAGCGAACTAAGAGCATAAAAAATCAATAAGGAGTTGATCAAAATCGCATTCACATAAGCCTGAAGTGCAAGCTCTCGGCGAAACGTTTGATCGCCCACCATCAAAAACCCTTCATCACTTGCAAAAAAGTAAACGCCAATCAACGCCATAAGTCCAGCACCGAGCAGCGGTAAATAGACGTGCGTATTTTGCACCCCCACCATGAAAATAAACGCACCGGCCAAGGTAAAGTAAATCTGCAAATCACTATTCAGACCAAAGGCCATAACTACAAAGCTATTTCCAAAGAAGATAAAGAAGGCAAGTAAAACAGCCGCGAGGTACTCACCATATCGATGCATAAACACCAGCGAGAGGGCACAAATGATCATACAAAAATTATAAATGTTAACGGGTAGCAGGGCCCAAAAATCATGCAAGCCATTCATAATTAGATGATGAAAGGCATTAAACGCCGTGACAATAAGCACCATATTCGTAAAACGATGCCGGCGCCGTACACCTTCATCAGAACTGACAATTCCAACATTTAGAATTTTATGACCTAGGTCGATAAAATAAGCTTTCACTTTATTCATAACTTAATTCAAAGCCGCAGCAATGCGACCCTCCAGCTCCGCTACATCCAATAGGACCAACCCACCACGTGTCTTTTCTAAAATTCCAACTTTCATAAGAGCAGACAACTCCCGGCTGACAACTTCACGTCGACAACCAATCCGGCCTGCTAAATGATGATGAAACGGCGGAGGTGAAATAATTCTTTGCTCTTTATTAGAACGACGAGGAACTGACAAACGAAGCAATTCAGCATAAAGCCGTTCATTGGTTTTCAAAACGCTCATTTCTGAAAATCGAAGATCTAAGGATCGAATTCTAGAAACCAAAACCTTCAATATTTCAGACGCAACTTCAGGCACACCTGTTGCCAATTCTAAAAAATGAGACGAAGAAAGACGGGCAATCTCGGTGCGCTGCAACGCTGTTACATTCGCAGATCGCCCCTTGCCATCAATTGCAGAAAGTTCACCAAAGAAATCACCCTCAGAAAGATCAGCCAAAATTACTTCCCGCCCAAGAACAGAGCGATATAAAACCCTCACCTTTCCAGAAAGGATAAATAACACATCTGATGATGGGTCTTCAAAATCAAGAATCAACTCATTCTCATTATAAGTTCTTGTAACTATTTTTTTCTCCAAACCCTCACACTGCCCCTCAGACAGAGAAGAGAACAAAGAAATCTTGTTCAAAGCACCCATACTCGTAAATAAACTTTCACTTATTAGTTAATAAGGGGCCAACCCCTAACCGCAACAAATCATAGCCAATTTCTGAAACTCTACAAGCATCATAAAAATCATCAATGCTAAAAAATTAATGACATTTTTACCTAAAATTTTAAAAAAATTAGCATCAAATAAAAAAGTATTTTTATTAAATAAATAAGCAAATTAAAATAAACACTTAGTAAGTATTTACTACAGTTTTACTTCGCTTATTCGTCTTTTTTTATTTTATTCCTGCTAATCTAAAAGCATCAAGAAATAACCACAACCAGTATGACGTGGATACTACAGCTTGTAACTTAAAAGTGGATACCGGTTTTAAGAGAAATGACAAGCTTAAACAAAGAAAGAGAGCATGTCCCTAAATTCATTACAAAGAGACAGTCTCTAATGGAATAAAACAATGATTGAGCAAGCATTACAAACAGTCAAAACACCAGGGATACCAGTCTCTCAAGCTGGCCCTGATAGAAAAGACAATGTAAGCGCTTATGAAAAAATCAAAGCAAAGCGCGCCCAAGATAAACAAACCGAAGAACATGGTCCAAAATTCACAATTGATCGCCAATTTTCTAGTAGCTCTAAAGTTTTGGCAAAAAGCCTTGGCCGGTTCAATAAAGTTTTAAATTATCTAGAAACGTCAGTTCCTTCAAAACCAGTAGAAGAAACAACCATGTTTGCTGGTCTAAAAATTAGTAAGAAAAACACAGACCAAGCAATCAATGGCATAGAAAATAAAAGTCAGCCACCAGATAGCACTAGAAACAAAACCAGTGACAAAAAAGTTTATGGCGAGCAATTAGAACTAGATTTATTTCCAAACGAAAAAAAAGTGGACGGCACTGAAAATCAGAAACCTCCTGTAGAGATTAAAAAATTTGATGAGCCACCCAAAAAATCACTAGAGATTGAGCAAGTCCCCTCAATAGATGTAGGACATAATCCAAGTGACTTTAAAATTCATAACATCATTACAGATGAGATTATAAAAGCGATTTCACAAAGTGAACCCTCTTTAAAAGTCCAAGAAGTGAGTGAACATCTTGCTAGTAAGTTAGCCAACGAAGTTAGAAAACAATTGGCCAATCTACCCCATGCCATAGCAACAAATGAAGATTCTGCCCCCGTGGCCGTTTTTGAAAGGGAGATATAATAAGAAGAACCAATAAGTAAGCTACTTAAGGTTCCATTACTTAGCCCCTGATTTCGTACCCTGATCTCGCCCCCTGATCTCGCCCCCTGATCTCGCCATGGCTCCAAAAGCAAAAATAATAATCACCTACAAAAATCATGGCGAGGCCTTTTAAAAAGTCCTGAACAAAAATAAAAAGAGAACAATTTAAAGCCGCATCTGTTGAAAAGGTGCGGCTTCGTCTTGTTACCTATAAATAAAATTTATGAGGCCCCAACTTCGGTGGGCAAGATGTCATCAATATCTAATTTAAGCGCTAAGGCAACTCCTCTTCCATAAGCCGGATCAGCCTTATGACAATTTCGAATATGGCGTTTTTGTATGTCTATGTGTGCAGACCCAAGTGAACCAGCTGTATTATTAAATAACAAAGCCCTTTGGTCATCATTCATCAAACGAAATAAATCACCTGGCTGCGAATAATAATCTTCATCAACTCTATGATTCCAGTGATCGGCAGCACCTTCAAGAGACAAAGGCGGCTCAGAAAATTCAGGTTGTTCCTGCCACTCACCCTTCATATTTGGTTCATAACCAATACGAGAGCCACCGTTCTCATCCACACGCATTGCACCATCACGATGATAGGAATGATAGGGACAACGTGGTGCATTTACAGGTATTTGACTATGGTTTACACCAAGACGATAACGCTGCGCATCACCATAAGAGAACAGGCGTCCCTGTAACATTTTATCAGGTGAAAACGATATGCCAGGAACAACGCTACCAGGATTAAAAGCAACCTGTTCGACATCCAGGAAATAATTTTCCGGATTTCGATTTAGCTCAAATTCTCCAACCTCAATTAATGGATAATCTGCCTTCGGCCAGATTTTAGTCAAATCAAATGGATTAATACCATACGAACCTGCTTCCTCCTCCGGCATAATTTGAACAAACAATGTCCACTTAGGAAAATCACCTGCCTCTATCGCTTCATACAAATCTTTTTGATGACTTTCTCGGTCACCAGAAATAATCTGATTAGCCTCCTCGTCAGTAAGATTTTCAATACCTTGCTGAGTTTTAAAATGAAACTTTACCCAATAGCGTTGATTATCTGAGTTAATAAAACTAAAGGTATGACTACCAAACCCATGCATATGACGGTAACTCTTTGGAATACCTCGGTCACTCATAACAATAGTGACCTGGTGTAAAGCTTCGGGTAAATTGGTCCAAAAATCCCAATTATTATCCGCACTACGCATATTCGTTCGAGGGTCACGCTTAACAGCATGATTAAGATCAGGAAATTTCATTGGGTCCCTTAAAAAAAAGACTGGAGTATTATTTCCAACTACGTCCCAATTACCTTCTTCAGTATAAAACTTAATGGCAAAGCCACGAATATCTCTTTCAGCATCTGCCGCTCCACGCTCTCCTGCAACAGTTGAAAAACGTAAAAATAAGTCTGTCTTTTTGCCAATATCAGAAAAAATCTTAGCCTTAGTATAGCGCGTGATGTCATGTGTAACAGTAAACTTACCATGTGCTCCTGAGCCTTTTGCATGCATACGGCGCTCAGGAATTACTTCTCTATCAAAATGAGCCATCTTTTCTAAGAACCAAACATCTTGTAAAAGTGCAGGCCCATTTTGTCCTGCCGTCATGATATTTTGGTTATCAGAAACAGGGGCACCAAATGCCGTTGTTAATTTCTTAGTCACTGCTTAAATCTCCTTACACTCATCAATTGATAATTATTTTAGATGATATGATGCTGAAAAAACATCATAAGGTCTAATTGCATTTTGTGGCGTTTATGATAAGAAAGATTTATGCAAGCTATTTCGACAAAACAACTGCGTTATTTCCATGCGCTCTCACGCCTGAAACATTTTGGCAAAGCCGCAGACCATTGCGCAGTTACTCAGCCAGCACTTAGCATGCAAATAAAAGACCTGGAACACATACTCGGTCTCAGTTTGGTTGTACGCGGAAAATCAAAGATTACACTTACTCCAGATGGAGAAGAAATCGCTCTGCGAGCAGAAAAAATCTTAGCAGATATTCAGGATATTGGAGACTATGCCAGAACCAGAGGCGGCGTATTAGCTGGCACTTTCAGGTTAGGAGTTATTCCAACCATCGCTCCCTATATATTGCCGAAAATACTCCCCGCTCTTGGTAAAGACTTTCCCGATCTAGACCTAAAATTAAAAGAAACAACAACACCTCATTTATCAGATGCTTTATTACAGGGACAATTAGACGCCATATTGGTCGCTCTACCCATCCATCATGCTGAGCTAATGACAAAAGAGCTCTTTTCCGACCCCTTCTTTTTGGTCATTAATAGTGAAAGTTCAAACCAAACTACAGAACCAATGAAACTCCTAGAAGAAAACAATCTTCTTCTTTTGGAAGAGGGCCACTGTTTAAGAGATCAGGCTATTTCTCTTTGCGAAAATGTAAGTCAGAAAAGTCTCTCCCAATTCGGTGCAACTAGTCTAAAAACTCTAATTGAATTAGTCGCAAACAATCAAGGCATAACACTCGTACCCAAACTAGCTGCTAAGGTAGAAATTCCACAAGACAGTCCCCTGCGCCTCATTCCCTTTGCCCCACCAGAGCCCGTTCGCACTATAGGCCTTGTTTGGCGCAAATCATCTCCCCGCATAAAAGATTTCAGTGCCTTGGCAAATACTATCACAAATGCAATCAAATAAAATACGCACTCAATAGCACTCTTTCCTTGCATAAAAGCCTACCTTTGATTAGCTACTCTTAAGAATTAATTTTATAGAGCGAACCACCTGTATCTGCATACTAGTTTTACTAATAGCGCGGTTGCAAGTGGACAACCTAAAGCGCTACTAATACACACTAAATCGCGGCGGTTGCTAGTGGGCAACGTCAAGCACTACTAATACACACTAAAACGCGAAGGTTGCTAGTGGGCAACCTCAAGCACTACTGATACACACTAAAACGCGACGGTTGCTAGTGGGCAACCTGAAGGAGCACTAAAAAGAGGAAGCCAATGCGTCTCTATAAAGCCTTTGCAACTGTCGGCGGCATGACACTCATCAGCCGCGCTCTTGGATTCATTCGAGATATCCTCGTGGCCTTCGTATTGGGCACCGGCCCCATCGCAGACGCCTTTTTTGTTGCCTTTCGTTTTCCAAACTTGTTCAGAAGACTTTTCGGTGAAGGTGCCTTTAACGCCGCTTTTATTCCCCTTTTTGCAAAAGAGCTAGAAGGCGATGGCAAACAAAGCGCAAAGAACTTTGCCAATCAAGTCGCAAGTGTTTTAATCACAGCGCTACTCATCACAACAGCGCTCGCCGAGCTAACAATGCCATGGCTGATATATTTCATCGCACCAGGCTTCAGTGATAACCCGGAAAAACTCGATCTCGCGATTTTCCTCACACGGATTACATTCCCTTATCTAGCATGTATGTCACTGGTTGCCCTTCTCTCAGGTATGCTCAACGCATTAGATAAATTCGCAGCCGCAGCCGCAGTCCCTATTTTACTAAATGTCATTCTCATCGCCGCTATGAGCATCGCCGCTTTTCTTGAATTAAACGAAACAGCTACCGCAGGCATCATCTTAAGTTGGGGTGTCGCAATTGCTGGCTTCGCTCAGTTGTTTTTGCTTCTTTTTTGCGTCACAAGACAAGATTTCGCACTAAAGCTAAAACGCCCACGCCTCACCCCTCAGGTGAAAAAATTTCTATGGCTCAGCATCCCAGGAATTCTTGCTGGCGGCATCACTCAAATTAATATCATGATCGGCACCATCATCGCGTCCATGCAAGAAAGCGCTGTGTCTTTCCTTTATTACGCTGATCGGCTCTATCAATTACCCCTAGGTATTGTCGGCATTGCCATTGGTGTTGTCCTCTTGCCGGAACTATCAAGAAAATTACGCGCCAATGAAATGGAAGCGGTGCATGACGCTCAAAACAGGTCTCTAGAATTTTCAGCTCTTCTAACAATGCCAGCCGCTGTTGCCCTATTCACAATTCCAGAGCCAATTATAAAAGTCTTGTTTGAGCGCGGCGCATTTGATGCAACCGCAACCACAGCAACCTCAGCAGCGCTCGCCGCTTTTGCAATTGGCCTACCAAGCTTTGTGCTTATCAAAGTGTTCTCCCCCGGTTTTTTCGCCAGAGAAGACACCAAAACACCCATGATCTTCGCAGGCATTTCAATGATCATCAATGTGAGCTTGAGCCTTCTCTTATTCACTCAGTACAAACATGTCGGCATCGCTATCGCAACCTCAGTGGCCGGATGGGCGAATGCTATCCTCCTTGGAGCTCTTCTATATAAAAGAGGGCACTTCATTATAGACAGAGCCCTGGTCTCAAAACTACCGCGCATCATTTTATCAAGCCTCATAATGGGGCTAGTGCTATATTATGCAGCTCAATATGCAAGTCCATATCTCAGTTTGGAGTATGGCATTTGGATCAGATTCCTCACTCTTTTTGCTTTAGTCTCTTGCGGAGTTCTGGCCTATGGTTTATCAGCAGAAATAACAGGCGCGACAAGCTTCAAATCTTTAAAACAAAGTTTGCGGCCAAATCGCCAATAAATGACCAAAACCAATTCTCTTAACGGGGCTCAAATAAATGACACATCAAGAGCGTGTATTCTCAGGCGTACAGCCAACAGGCAACCTTCACTTAGGTAATTACCTTGGCGCCATTACAAAATTTGTTGCCCTGCAAGAAAGCCATGAATGTCTTTATTGCGTTGTTGATCTCCATGCCATCACCGTATGGCAAGATCCAAAGGAATTGGCTGGCAACATCAGAGAAGTCACAGCCGCCTTCATCGCCTCTGGCATCGACCCCAAAAAACAAATCATCTTTAACCAGTCTCAAGTTTCTGGCCACGCTGAACTAGCCTGGGTCTTAAACTGCGTCGCCCGCATGGGCTGGTTAAACCGCATGACACAGTTCAAAGAAAAAGCCGGCAAACATAAAGAAAACGCGTCTGTTGGTTTGTTCACGTATCCCAACCTGATGGCAGCCGATATCTTGCTTTATCACGCAACTCATGTGCCGGTTGGTGAAGATCAAAAACAACACCTCGAGCTTGCCCGTGACATTGCACAAAAATTCAATGTTGATTTTGCAGATACAATTATAGAAGCAAGCTTCGAAGACGGCACCTTCTTCCCACAGCCGGAGCCGCTTATTCAAGGCCCCGCCACCAGAGTGATGTCTCTTCGTGATGGCTCTAAAAAAATGAGCAAATCAGACCCGTCTGAGATGTCACGCATCACCATGACAGATAACGCAGACACCATCGCCAAAAAAATTCGCAAAGCCAAAACGGATCCAGACGCTCTGCCATCAGAAACAGACGGCCTAAAAGATCGCCCAGAAGCAAACAATCTCGTTGGCATCTATGCAGCCCTAAAAGGCGTGAGCAAAGAAGACGTTCTAAAAGACCACGGCGGCGCTCAGTTCTCAACCTTCAAACCAGCCCTAGCAGAACTCGCCGTTGAAAAAGTAAGCCCCATCGCAAATGAAATGCAAAAACTACTAAATGAACCAGCAGAGCTAGACGCGATCTTAAAAGACGGCGCTAATCGAGCCCACACCATCGCCGACCCAATCATGAAAAAGACAAAAGAAATCGTTGGGTTTATTGGGTAAAACGAGAACTGACTGTTCCTGCATCTTTAAAGGAAGTGAACATTTTTGTTTTAATCTTCCCTGAGGTGCCAACAGTTGTCGTTATCTGTGCTGTAGACGTAAGAATTAGAATTTCATCCCGCAATGCAAACGAAAAAAGGGGCAACGGCTATGTCGAAAACAGATTTATCTACTATGATTTTCTCAAAAGTCTATCCTTTATACGTTCAGAAAGCGGAAAAGAAAAATCGCACAAAAGAGGAAGTTGATGAAATCATTCGTTGGCTCACTGGTTATGATCAGGAAGGTCTGGAGAAACAGATCGAACAGGAAAGCAATTTTAAGGGCTTCTTCGCTGATGCGCCACAAATTCATCCGAACAGTTCGCTCATCAAAGGCGTCGTTTGCGGTATTCGGGTAGAAGAGATCGAAGATCCTTTGATCAAACATGTTCGTTATATGGACAAGTTAATCGACGAGCTAGCCAAAGGCAAATCAATGGACAAAATACTCAGAGCGTGACGACTTTTCCCTTCCGCAAGTTAGACACGCCCTCTATTTCTCGGTGTCAATCATACCCTGCGAATTAATTTCTACTACCGCGTCCATTACACTCATTCGAGCACCAGCTGCCGCACTTAGTTCTGCGAGCATTTACCGTTTGAACAGACTGTTCCGAAGATCGCTTTTGGGTCAATAGCATACCATTTCACTACACCTCACTACATCCGCAAACCATTCAAAACAAGACCGAAACTAGTCAAACAAAAAAGCCCCCTGAAACAATTACGGAACAGAGGGCTTTTTATTCATATTTCAAAGAAACAATTTACACAGGGACTAGTCCCTAGCTGCTTGGTCCGTTATTGAGGTCTGTTTCATCAACAAGCAATGAAGCTGCTTTACGCAAATCTGCGATTTTGTCTAATGCAAGATCATCAGCTTTAAACTCACCCCAGCTTTTCACAAGGTCAGACCAGGCCACACCTTCTTTAACCGGATATTCAAAGTTCACTTTTGAATAAATCTGCTGAGCTTTTTCAGATGATAAAAATTCCATCAATTTAACGGCTGACGCTTTATTCGGTGCATGTTTGGCCAAAACCATACCAGAGAGGTTCACATGAGCGCCCCGTGTCTTGGTGTTTGGGAAAAGTAATTTAACTGAAGCCGCCCATTTTTTCTGCTCAGGCTTTTTCTCATTATTTTGCATTTTACCCATATAGTAAGTGTTACCAATCGCCAAATCACATTGACCAGCATAAACAGCTTTCACTTGAGCCCGATCATTGCCAGAAGGTTTACGAGCTAAATTCGCTTTGAGGCCCTTAAGCCATGTCTTGGTTTTCTCAGCACCATTATGAGCAATCATGGACGCAATCATCGCAACATTGTAAACATGTTGACCAGAGCGCATACAAATTTTACCGCGCCATTTAGGGTCAGCCAATTCTTCGTAAGTAATCGCATCTTGGCCAACACGATCCTTAGAAGCATAAACAACCCGAGAGCGAACAGTTAGACCAAACCAGTCACCTTTCGCACTTCTATATTTGGCTGGAACATTGTCTTCAATGACTGAAGATTTAACCGGTTGAGAAATTCCTTTTTCAACGGCCGCAGATAAACGACCAATATCAACGGTTAGCAATACATCAGCTGGGCTTAATTTACCTTCAGCTGCGATACGTTCAATCAAACCTTTTTTCGCAAAAATAACTTTAGTTTGGATCCCGGTCTGTTTGGTGAATTCTTCCAAAAGCGGCTTAACCAAATAAGGTTGGCGATAGGAATAGATATTCACCACGCCCTTATCAGCTGCATGAGCTTCAGAGGCTAAGTAAGCTGAATTTGAGAAAGAGGAGAGAGAAACAACGCCAAAAGTGGCTACAGCAAAAGAGTACGAACAAGCTTTAAGCTTACGCTTGAGAAGCGCAGCAGGAAATAAAAACATATTTTCCTCCAATGAATGAGGGTCAAGGCCCCAAAATTGAATTAATCTTCAAGAAATTTAGAAAAATAATTAAATCCCTAAATTCCCAATTAAGCCTCAAGCTAGACTGAAGCAGTTAAGTCTGTCAATAAGATAAAGTGTACAATTAAGTAGCAGGCAAAAATATAATTAGGCCTGTGCAACGTCTTACAAAGTAAAAACTGAAACTACAGAACTATATCAACTATTGTTTTTATCTCAAATTAGCTCCGGTAAAACAGACGCCAAAACAAAGAGCATCAGCATCTCAGATACTTGCTGCCCAGCACCATAAATATCACCAGTTAATCCTCCATACCGACGCAACGCAATCAGACTAACAATCAACACACCCGCACCACTAATTAAAAACACCAGGAAAACGACATACCAAGGAAGCAAAGAAAAAAACACGATTGCACAAAAAGCCAAAGCAAATAAAACTGAAATCCAAGATGCAGCCCCACTAGAAACAGCCAACCCATCTGACCGAGCCCGCGGTAAAAGTAATAAAGCTCCCATAAACCCACGAGAACCAATATGAGCAAGTAACAAACTAAGCCCAACCAAATGAACTGAACCCAGTTCAAATAAGGCCACTCCTCGCCAAGCAAAACTCACCAAAAGTGCAAGAGCCCCAAAACTCCCCACCTGGCTATCCCTCATCACCTCAAGGGCACGCGCTCTATCATAAACCCCAAGTCCATCGAAGAAGTCAGCAAACCCATCTTCATGTAAAGCACCAGTTAAACAAATCCCTAAAACAAGAACAGAAACACATTGCAAATAAAACGGAACATTTAAACCGCCTAAGGCAAGAAGAAATCCCCAAAGAAGCCCGCCAATAAAAGCGCCCACAAGAGGAAAACACCAAGCCGCAGCTGCGAGAGATAATTTCTCTGAAGAAGAGGATACAAAGGAAGGCAAAGGCAAACGTGTTAAAAATTGAAAGCACAAAATAATTTGCTTTAAAAACAACAAGTCATAAATCCCTTACTAATCATATAGATATCTAATCAATCACGATTAGAAATTGCAGCTTCATCAAACGTCGCCATGCGGGCATGAGTAGCAACCGCACCTTTAACAAGCTCCACAGCAAGCGCTGCTCCTGTCCCTTCACCCAAACGCATATTTAAATTTAGCAAAGGTTCCAGCCACAAACAATCAAGCAATCTTTGATGCGCTGGTTCTGCTGAACAATGAGCAGCCAAACAATGATCAAGCGCGTTAACTTCTAGCAAACTCAAAGGAGCAACAGCTGCTGTAACCACAAACCCATCAAGTAAAACAGGAATTCGTTTTAACCGCGCAACAGCAACAGCACCCAGAAGGGCAGCTTGCTCCCTTCCACCAACCAAACGAATAATATCAATTGGTGAAGAAGAACCTGCTTTAGTTTTCTTATCCCTTTTTAGCTTATGAAACGCTAATGCTCGGTCAATAACAGTACTTTTAAGATCAACCCCTTCAGAACTAAGCCCCGTGCCAGGCCCAGCCCAATCAGCACCACACCCACCACAAGTGGCTGCCGCTAATGTAGACGCAATGGTCGTATTCCCAATTCCCATTTCTCCAAAATAAACCAGGTCCGCATCACAATTCTCAACACAAGACGCCCCAATATTAAGAGCTTCAAGCGTCTCTTCCTCTGTCATAGCAGCAGCAAGAGTAATATTCTTCGTAGGTTGATCAAGATGTAGAGGAATAACAGAAAGTTCATGGCCAAATACGGTTGTTAATGCATTGATGGCAGCACCACCATTGTTAAAGTTTTGCACCATCTGCTCGGTAACGGTAGCAGGGAAAGGAGAAATTCCTTCTTCAACAACCCCATGGTTCCCAGCAAATACAAAAGCTGAGACTTGGTCTAATTTCGGACATTCTCGGCCTTGCCATCCAGCTAACCATATAGCAATATCTTCCAAGCGCCCAAGCGATCCATTTGGCTTTGTTAATTGGTTTTGCCGCGCCTGAGCTGCCTCTTGAAACTCAACTTCAGCAGCTGGCAAAGAATTTAAACTGGAAAGAAAGCTATCGATGGTCTCAAACATAAAATAATTCGTATCCAATAAGGGTTGCCTACATGATTATCTAAAAAATCACAGAAAAACAAACATTTAATGACAAAATATCAAATCATTATAGAATGATCAAAACGAAATTCGTGAGCCCTATGAATAAAATTTCACTGATTTTTGGCGGAGCAAAAAGCGGCAAAAGTAATTATGCCGAAAATCTAGCCATCCCTTATTCAAACAAAATCTATATCGCTACAGCTGAAGCCAGAGATGAGGAGATGCAAAAACGCATCAAAAACCATCAAAATCAGCGGGACAACAATTGGCATACAATTGAAGAACCAATAGACCTCGTTCCTCACCTAACCAAGCCATATACAGAAAACACTGTCATCCTTATCGATTGTATGACAATTTGGCTCTCGAACCTTATGGAAAAAAGTCTAAATATTACCGATAAGACAGATAGATTATTAAATAACCTGTCAAACTGTTCAGCTGATGTGATACTTGTTTCAAATGAGCTTGGCCTCTCAATCGTCCCAGAAAATGCATTAGCAAGAGCCTTTCGAGATGAACAAGGTTTATTAAACCAAAAGCTTGCCAAAAGGGCCACAAATGTAGTTTTTATAGCCGCAGGACTACCGCTAATTTTAAAATAAACATCATTTCTGATGAATTCATGAGAAGAGATCTCTAAATGCCCCATAAAATCCCTGTCACCGTAATCACTGGCTTTCTTGGCGCTGGTAAAACAACACTCATTCGCAACTTGATTGAAAGCGCCAATGGCAAACGCCTAGCTCTGATCATCAATGAATTCGGTGACGTCGGCGTAGATGGTGAAGTTTTAAAATCTTGCGGCGATGAAAATTGTACCGAAGATGACATTGTAGAACTGGCAAACGGTTGTATCTGTTGTACCGTCGCAGAAGATTTTATTCCCACAATGGAAAAATTACTGAGCCGCGATCAGCGCCCGGATCACATCATTATTGAAACATCCGGCCTCGCTTTACCGCAACCACTAGTACGCGCATTTAATTGGCCAGAGATTAAAACCGAAGTGACCGTTGATGGCGTTGTAACAATCGTCGATGCCCCTGCCGTCTCAGAAGGACGCTTTGCCGCTAATGAACATCAAGTCCAAGCTCAGCGAGAACAAGACGAAGCACTAGATCACGAAACACCACTTGGCGAGCTTTTTGAAGACCAGGTGAATTGCGCTGATCTGATTGTTCTCTCGAAAACAGATCTAATCGACGATCAAGCCATAACCAATGTAAAGGCTCTCGTCTCTAAAGAAACAAGAGACGGCGTGCAAATGGTCAAATCTCAAAAAGGCAAGCTACCATTAAATGTGCTTTTGGGACTAGACATGAAAGCTGAAGAAGACAATCGCATGTCGCACCATGAGCGTCATCACGCAGCTCACCACCATGACGATGACCACCATCACGATCATGACCATCACCATCATCACGACCACGATGATTTCGAAAGTTTCAGCATTACCTTAGAGACAATCGATGACGTGGAAAGCTTTAAAGCCAAACTGGTTGAGACCATCAAAACTCACGACATCTTGCGGCTTAAGGGCTTTGTATCTGTAAAAGACAAAGACATGCGCTTGGTAATACAAGCTGTTGGCCCAAGACTAGACGCATACTACGACAAACCCTGGAACCTAGAAGAAACCCGCACGTCGAATTTGGTTGTGATTGGCCAAGCTGGGATGGATAGAGACACAATTGCATGCTCAGTGTAACCAAAACTAAGTTTGGATACTTAAATTTATAAATAGTTTTCAAACTGGACGAAGTCTCTTTGATACTTTGCATACAAATCTGAAGGAAAAATACCTTTACGAGCAACTACCACACCACTGTCACCAGGCACACTCATGCTTTGCACATCATACTTATAAGAAAGCTTAGAGTATCTAAGCATCTGACCTTCAAGTTTCCGAATTCTCCTCTGACTGGCAATGCTATCAGTAGCAAATAAAGCTTGTCTGCGATTAACTTCTTTAACCAAGTCTTCTGAGTCACTATTTGACAACTGAGTTTGCCATTTTCCAATCAAACAATAATCTTTTGAAAGAGGAAATGTACATTCACAATTACCTCCTGCAGGGGGCATTCCATAATGCCCGACATCTAAATCTAAATTGAGTGCAGTATATGGACAATCTCCGATAGCAACCCTACCAGAAGGAGATCTTAATAGAGAATATTTAAACCCACTCATAAGTTGACACAAATCTTGAATACAAAATTGTATTGCATTTAAATATTCTAAATTATCTGCTTTTAATAATATCGATCCATCTGCTATAAGCTCAGAAGCTTGCTTTCCATCCCAAGGATGGTCCTTTAAAGCAAAAGGTTGAATTTCACCCTTATGTTCTAACTGGCTGAGATTTAATTTGGTTACCTCTTCAAGATTTGATTGAATATAATTTTGAAAAGTAGGGTTTCTTAATTGTGATAAGGCAATATAAACTAGTAAAATTTGTAAATCATCAGTCTCTAATATTCCATTTTCAGCAATTTTTTTCACAACTGGAAATGAAAATTCTTCAAATTTACTGATGGCTTCCTCAAATTGAACATTTATCCCTTAATCATCGTGATAAGTATACAAATCCCTTTCAGCAAAAATATTTTTAGTACTAGGATTAAATGAATGCCCATCTTTTTTAAAAACCGACAGCCTAGAGTTACTATTTGCAAATAAATCAAGGTGAGCTTTTTGAACATAATGATGTTTTCTTGGTTTATCCATTCATTTACATTATCTGATTCTAAGTATTTCAATATGGAAATAATATGCATTTATTGACAGCACAAGCCGGCGGCATCGACGACGGCAAAGACCCAATTGACCTGGCCCAAACGCCGGGCGATATCGTCGTGCTCACCTCCGCAGATACTGAGATCGCTGGCCTTGCAAAAGCATATTCCGGTTTTCAAAATAGTTCCTCTTTACGCTTAGCAAACCTGCTTAACTTAAATCACAATTATTCTATTGATCTCTACATTGAGCAAACTCTAAAACATGCCAAGCTCATCATTGTGCGTGTGCTTGGTGGCCCCTCTTATTGGCAATATGGCCTTGATGAATTAACGCGCCTTTGTCGCGGTAATAATATAAAACTCAGCGTCATGTCAGGCTCGGCTTATAAAGACGAAACCCTGGACGCTTACTCAACCATCGATCAAGAAACAACTGACCAACTCTGGTCATATCTGGTTGAAGGCGGCTCTGAGAATTACAGCAATTTTTTAAACCATGGCGCTCATCTCATTGAGCCTGAAAAAAACAGCAAACCACTCCCAGCCCAACCTTTGCCAAAAGCAGGTATCTACTGGCCAGGTACAATAATCAAATCAATCGATGATATTAAAACGCATTGGCATTTATCCCAGCCTATAACTGCAATTACCTTCTACCGCGCATTGCTGCAATCTGGTGATCTAGACCCAATTGATCAACTAATAAAGGATCTTATTAATCAAGGCCTCAACCCCCTACCGATTTTTGCCAGCAGCTTAAAAGACCAGGTCGCCAAAGACATCATCACTGATATTTTCAGTGAAGCGAAACCATCGGCAATCATCAACACCACTTCTTTCGCCATTTCAAAACCGGGAACAGACTGGCAAGGCACAATCCTAGATCGATCCGAAACCCCGGTTTTCCAAGCCATCCTCTCAGGTTCCAACAAAGACACATGGCAAGACAATCCAAGAGGGTTGATCTCAAGAGACATCGCCATGAATGTCACCTTGCCAGAAATAGATGGCCGCATCACCACCAGAGCCATCTCCTTCAAATCAGATTTTGGCCGCGATGAAAATGTTGAAACCTCACTTGTTGGCCACAAAGCCGAACCAAACAGAACCGAATTCGTCGCAAAACTAGCAGCCAGCTGGTCAAAGCTTCAAAGCACTGAGATAGAAAAACGCAAAGTCGCTCTCATTCTCTCAAACTATCCCTCAAATGATGGCCGCATTGCCAACGGCGTCGGGTTAGACACACCAGCTGGCACAATCAAGCTTTTAGAAGCGATGAAAGAAGCGGGCTATGATCTAAACACCATTCCAACAAATGGCGATGAGCTCATCAAACAATTACAACACGCCACAGCAGATAAATCTGAATGGCATCATTACCCACTAACTGACTTTCAAAAAGCCTGGAACAAACTCGATCAAACTTTCAAAGATGAAGTTGTAGAACGATGGGGGCAACCAGATGAAGATCCCTCATTCAATCATGAAAATGATAGTTTTCTAATACGCACCATTTCACTTGGGGCTGTCATGGTTGGTGTGCAGCCAGGCCGGGGTAGCGGGCTCGACGCCAAGCTCTCTCATCATGATGCAACTATCCCGCCCACTCACGAATATCTCGCCTTTTACTTTTGGTTGAGAGAAGAGTTTAAAATGGATGCCATCATCCATATGGGCAAACATGGCAATCTAGAATGGCTCCCCGGCAAAGCGCTGGCCCTAAGCAAAAGCTGCGCTCCAGAAGCGATCTTAGGGGCCACCCCTCATATTTATCCGTTTATTGTTAATGACCCGGGCGAAGGCGCACAAGCCAAACGCCGCACCAGCGCCGTCATCATTGATCATCTAACACCACCCCTCACCAGAGCTGAAAGCTACGGCCCGTTAAAAGACCTGGAATGCCTGGTCGATGAATATTACGAAGCAGCCGGTGTTGACCCAAGACGCACGAAAATTCTAGGTGAAGACATCATCAGCCTTGCTCAATCAATTGGTCTCTCGAAAGATTGCGATATTAAAGAGAGCGATTGCGATGACACCAAACTACAAAAACTGGACAATTTCCTCTGCGAATTAAAAGAACTACAAATCAGGGACGGTTTGCATATCTTCGGCGAGGCTCCAAAAGGAGAGCAAAAAACAAATCTCCTGCTCGCCCTCACAAGATTACCCCGTGGGGAAATAAAAAAAGAAGAAGGTGAAATTGTCAGCACAGCTGAAACCGAGCACCAGTCTATCTTACGTGCACTTGCAAATGACCTAAACTTAGGTTTTGATCCATTAATCACTGAAATGGCAACCCCATGGCAAGGCCCAAAACCAGAAGTGCTACAATCAATCACAGACCAATCCTGGCGCACAAACGGCGACACAGTTGAGAGACTAGAAATTCTAGCCGAGCAACTCGTTAATGGTTCACACAGCCCAGATCCAAGCTGGCCTAAATCAGAATGGAAAGAAACAAGTCCCGTTCTAGATTACATACACACTCACTTGAGCCCACTTCTTGAAACCTGCGCATCCAAAGAAATCGAAGGCGTGCTAAAAGCCTTAGACGGAAAATTCATCGAGCCGGGCCCATCAGGCGCGCCAACCCGTGGCCGCTTAGATGTCCTCCCAACAGGGCGCAATTTCTACACCATCGACAATCGCACCATTCCAACCGAAACCGCTTGGCGTTTAGGCAAACAATCAGCCGAAACAGTCATCAAAGCCTACACCCAAGCCAATGGCGAATGGCCAAAACAAATCGCTCTTTCTGCATGGGGCACATCTAACATGCGCACTGGCGGCGATGACATCGCTCAAGCCTTAGCCTTCATCGGCACACGCCCCACATGGGATAGCGCTTCGCGCCGCGTCACCGGCTTTGAAATCATTCCCTTGTCTGAATTGAACCGCCCGCGAGTTGACCTTTTATTGCGTATTTCAGGCTTTTTCCGTGATGCCTTCCCAGCCCAAATTGATCTCTTACAAAGCGCCATCAATGCCGTAGCTGACTTGGATGAAAATGAAAACGCCAACCCCTTGCGTGCAGCTTACCTCAAACAAAAAGAAATCCTTCAAAGTGAAGGGCACTCAAAAACAGACGCTGATAAAAAAGCCAAGGCCCGTATTTTCGGTTCAGCCCATATGAGCTATGGCGCCGGCCTAAAAGACATGGTCCACTCCGGCCAGTGGACAACAAGAGAAGACCTTGCAGATCAATACATAAAATCAAGTGCCTTTACCTATGGCCAGGCAAAAGAAAATGAAACAGATGGCAAAGAAGCGCTAGAGCATTTCAAAGCGCTGTTGAAGTCGACCAATCTCGTTGTCCATAACCAAGACACAAGAGAATTTGATATTCTCGATAGTGAAGATTTTTATCAATTTGAAGGCGGCCTTTCAGCGTCAGTTGAAAGCTTAGCTGGCAAAGCTCCAGAAATTTATCACAATGATCATAGCAACCCAGAGAACCCAAAAGTTCAAACACTAAGCGAAGAAATTGCAAAAATCGTTCGCGGCCGAGCCGCAAACCCGAAATGGATTAAAGCCATTCAGCGACACGGTGCAAAAGGAGCCAGCGAAATTCTCGCCACCGTTACAAATCTCAGCGCATTTGCCAGCCTAACAAACGCAGTCGAAGAACATCACTTTGAAAGTTTGTTCGAAGCCTATTTAGTCGATGAAGATGTAAGGGAATTTTTGCAAACTTCAAATAAACCAGCTATGGAAGAGATCGCAAAGCAATTTCAAGAAGCAATAGAACGCGGCCTCTGGAAACCAAAACGCAATAGCGCATATCATTACCTAGAAACACTATACTCAAAGGCAGAGTAAACTAAAATGGTAAGTAACCAACTATACGAAGAAGGAGTGGCACCACTTCGGTGCCAGGACATGGCAGCAGGGCTGCCCGGCGCTTAGCGCCGCACAGTGCGGTTGCTAGTGGGCAACCCAAGCACAGCTAAAATGGAGGCCCATGAGCTTCAGCTCATGGAATAGCCGTGAGAGAAAAAAAGCGCAAATAAAAAGGACCAAACAAAATGGGCAAACCGATTGATAGTGAACGCCACCATGACAAAATGGTGCAACGCAAAGAACTACACGACAAAAAAATGGCTGAGAAAACTGCGGACAAAGGCTTGCTCATTGTTCATACAGGCACAGGCAAAGGCAAATCTTCTTCAGCCTTCGGAATGGTCATGCGCGGCATAACTCACGGCTTTAACATCGGCATCGTCCAATTCATCAAAGGCGACTGGGAGTCGGGCGAGCGTGACGTATTGATGAAATTTCCAGAGCAAGTTGAAATCCACGCCATGGGCGAAGGCTTCACCTGGGAAACTCAAGATAGAGAACGCGACATAGAAGTCACCAAAAAAGCCTGGGAGAAATCAAAAGAATTTATCGAAGACCCAAATGTTAAAATGGTCGTACTCGACGAATTAAACATCGCGCTTCGTTATGATTACCTTGAGTTAGATGACGTCATCGAAACACTAAAAAACAGAGCGGCAGATAAACACATCATCGTCACTGGTCGCAACGCCAAGCCTGAACTGATCGAAGTTGCTGATCTCGTCACAGAAATGAAATTGATCAAACACCCCTTTAAAGAACAAGGCATCAAAGCCCAAAAAGGCATTGAATACTGAAGTCTAGCCAAAGAATTTTGTCTAGACCCAATATTAATTTGTTCCCAAACCAGGTCAGAACCAAAGTTGATTTCACGTGACAAAGCCACATAATAAAAAAGCATGCAAAGCCTTTATGGTTCAAGGCACCGGCTCCAATGTGGGCAAATCAATGTTGGTGGCAGGGTTATGCCGATACTTCACGAACCAGGGGCTGACCGTTCGTCCCTTTAAACCACAAAACATGTCAAACAATGCCGCAGTTACAAAAGATGGCGGAGAAATCGGCCGCGCTCAAGCGCTCCAGGCTCTGGCATGTAAAACAGACCCAACCATTCATATGAACCCCGTTCTCTTAAAACCAGAGGGCGAATGCGGTTCACAAGTAATCGTACAAGGCAAACGATTAGGTTCTTATAAAGCAAAAGATTTCTATAACTTAAAAAGGACGCTCATGCCGAAAGTTTTAGAAAGCTTTGAGCACTTAAAAAAAGAAGCGGACCTCATCATCGTTGAAGGTGCAGGCTCAGCCTCTGAAATTAACCTGCGCGAAAATGACATCGCCAATATGGGATTTGCAATCGCTGCCAAACTTCCGGTTATTCTAGCCGCAGACATAGATAGAGGCGGTGTATTAGCCAGTATTGTCGGCACTCATGCCTTGTTGCCAAAAGATGAAATTGAACTCATCAAAGGCTATATCATCAATAAATTTCGCGGTGATCCAACCCTCTTCACATCAGCTGAAACTCTAATCACTGAAAAAACCACCTGGCCAAGCCTCGGCGTCTGTCCCTGGTTTCCAAAAGCAAACCTACTCCCCGCAGAAGATAGTCAAGATTTGGAGAACAACGCAAATGTTAAGACAACCTCATCTAAATTGATTAAAGTCGCAGTGCCCGTTCTTCCGCGTATAGCTAATTTTGATGACCTTGATCCTCTAGCTGCCGAACCAAATGTTACCCTAACCTTAGTGAAACAAGGTGAGCTCATACCAGATGACACAGACCTCATCATCTTAACCGGCTCAAAAGCCACCATCTCAGATTTAGAAGCACTATATAAAGAAGGTTGGCACATAGATATAGCCAAACACATCCGACAAGGGGGCCATATTCTTGGTCTTTGTGGGGGCTATCAAATGCTAGGCCGGTTAATAAAAGATCCACACGGTCTAGAAGGCAGTGCCACAGAAATTGAAGGCCTTAAATTATTAGATATTGATACGACCCTAGAGCCCCAGAAAACTCTCACGCAGGTATCAGCCGAATTTCTAGAAACTCACTCAACTCTCTCAGCCTATGAAATGCATATGGGCAAAACAGCCGGGCCAGATACAAACCGGCCTCTTTTCAAAATTAAGAATAATGAAAACCAAATGGAAGGTGC